>NZ_CALLJH010000061.1:0-35914 GCF_938091255.1 uncultured Chloroflexus sp. | reverse complement strand
CAGTTGGCCGATCGCCAAGCCCACAAAGACCATCGTCACTACCAACTGATTGTCATTGTCGCGCTGGACGCCTAGATCGGCGCCGATCTGGGCCAACGCCGGCAGCATCACATCAATCGACATCGCCACCAGCGAGGTCATCAGCGCCATCATTGCCACAAATTCGCCCGTGCGCGGGCCGGATTGGCTAGATTCGGTTGCCATAGATACCTGTGCAGTGTAAAGAGGTACGGCAGTGATGCGAGGCTGTGGAATACTCCTTCATTATCGCTGCTTTCATGATTTCTGACAAGTCCATTATTAGATGCGTATAGAAATAGGGCGGAATGAATGCCGCCCTTCATGCAGTGCGCGCGGCACCTCGTAGGGCGGCATTTGTTCCGCTCCATCAACCACCTCGCATGCCCCGCCCCCACGACGGCTAGGCGTGTTCCCCCTCACCCTTACCCTCTCCCCCGCGGAGCGAGGGGGGAAGGGGGGACTCGCCATGCGTTCATCTACCGGGCCATAGCCGAGCCGCACGGTCGTGCGGCTCTACGGTTATGCGATACGTTCTATTCTCGCGCCCAGCGGCTAACCTTACTCGGCAAGGTTGTTCAGCAACTCAGTCAACACTAGCCGGGTATGGCGCAGTGGAGTCGGATCGGTGCGCAACCGGCGCAGATCGGCGATGGTGTCAATGTCGTACCACGGATCGATGAGTGCCGTGCGCAGGCCTAGTTGCTCGGCGATGGCGAGGGTATCACGCAACACGGTAGGGGTGCTCATAGGTACGCCGGTGAACAAGGCCGGGGCGGGCCGGCGTAACCCTACCAAATAGTAACCGCCATCTTCCGCCGGCCCCAATACTAGGTCAGCGCCGCTAGCTAGCGCCGTGACGGCCTGCGCGATATGGGCTGGCGGCAAGCTGGGACTGTCGCTGCCGATCACCAAAACTGCCGGCACACCTTCACCCAACACAGCATTGGTCACGGCGGCCAGCCGCTCGCCAAGATCAACGCCGGTTTGCGGACGGCGAGCGATATCAGGGGCCAGTGCCGCAAAATAATCAGCGGCCTCAGCCGGCGCATAAGCAATCAGCGGCTGCATACCGGGTACGGTGCGCAATAACTCGACCAGATCGCGTAGGAACGCGGCATAGAGCGCCGCTGCCTGCGCCGGGGTTAATGGCGGGCAAAGGCGCGTCTTGACCCGGCCCGCTTCAGGGCGGCGAGCCATCATCACGAGGACGGGAGGCGCGCTCACGGCGCGCTGATCGTCCCTGTTCAGGTGGAACCGGCGGCGGCGGTGCATGCGTAACAATGAGCAGCAGTGCGAATTTCGCGGTTAGCAATATCGGACAGCGTCACATCCAAAATCGTTTGCGGCAACGCTATATCAAGCATCTGGTTAAAGTCACAGTCATAAAGTCGGCCATCCCATCCGACTGAGAGCGTCGTGCGGCACATCAAGCCAGCCACCGTCGCCGGATTGAACGACTGCACCAGCAACTGGATATAGTCGTCGAGTTGGCCGCTCTCGTGCAGGTAGGCCAGATAGCGGCTAATCGGCACATTGGTGAGCGTGTAGAGGCGGTTAAAAACAATGCCGTAGCGCTCGGCTAATTCAGAACGCCAGCGCACTTCAAGAGTCGCTTGGGGTTCGGGAAGATGGGGCCCGGTCGGATTAGCAATCAGGTTGAGCAGCAACCCACTACCGGCTTGGCCATAGCCCAACGCATTCAATTCGCGCAGAGTGGCGATTGACAGAGCAAAGACGCCATCACCGCGTTGGCCATCGGTGCCGGCGGGATCGGGGGCCGGCAATGAGGCGATGATCTCAACCTGCTGTTCGGCGAAAAAGCGGGGCAAGTAGCGATAGTTAGGCAATTGGGCAATTGTCAAATTGCAGCGATCGATCACGTGACACCCTAGCGCGCGCGCTCGCCGGACAATCTCGGCAAACGCGGGATGCAGCTCCGGCGCGCCGCCGGTAATATCGAGCACCGGAATCTGCCAGCGCGCGAGCAGATCAAGACAAGCGGCGACCACATCCGGCGGCATTATCTCGGTGCGATCGGGGCCGGCATCGACGTGGCAATGGCGGCAGGTTTGGTTACAGCGCCGCCCGACATTGATCTGCAACACTTCAACCCGCGATCCGGCGCGCAACGGCCCTACCCTATGCGCGGCCAACGTTTCCGCGAACGGCGGTGCCGGCACTGCGGCCAGCATCTGCTGCTGGGCCAGCGGATCGGCCAACGGGTGACTTTGCCGGCGTAAGGTTGGAATGAGGCGGATAGCTGCCATACTCGTTTTCCTTCGGATATTGGTAGTATAGCACGTTGGATGATTGGTTTGGCAACAAGTAGCTATGGGTTTGCAATAGTATGAGGTTGACTGGCGCAAAACCGGTAGCACTATGAGGAGATTGAAGAGATTGCAATAGTATGGGGTCTAACACTGGCGGGTGTGGCCCATAGCAATCTCAGGGGATAGCTGAGGAGGTTGGTTTCGCCCTCGCGGGGGATTGTTTCGCCGCCTGCGGCGGCTCGCAATGACACGAGGAGAGCGACGGCGTGCAAGGATAGACTGTAAGAGGCGGTTACCTCCGACCGATGACGGTAATTCTTGCGAGCAACGGTATTGCGCAATCCACACTCAGTAATGAAGCGGCAAGCGGTATTTGAAGATATGGCAATTGCACAATGGAACGTCGTACCCATCACTGGTGCAGCAATCGCGTTGATTGCATAGGATACAGGTCAGTTAGGGCCGGAATAGCACGCAAGCTTCGTTGATAGTATTGCTCATTGCGCTCGATGCCAATCGCCGGATAACCTACAGCTAATGCAGCCGCAATCGTAGAGCCAGAACTCATACATGGGTCGAGAATCACTTCTGTGCCGCGTGGAAGAGCAGCATATACTATCTGGCGCAAAAAGGATTGCGGCTTCAGACGAGGATGATCGGCAAGCACCCGTTCACGCTGCGGCGTGCGCTCGCTCTCAATAACATTGGCAAATGGTGTGCCATCAGGATATCGACGGAGACCAACTGTTTGGCAGGCTCCGACGGTCATGCTGGGGGTAACGGCTTGCGAAATAATCCCCCCGGCTCATAACACCCACGCGGCAATGAACCGACATTGGCGAACTCTGCTTCGGCATGTTTTGGCCGATCACCGCCGCGCAACGTGCGCACCAACCGGATCATCTGGCCGCGAAATTCAAATCCGGCCTCACTCAGGGCAGTGAATACCAATTGCGCAAGTAACGAATTTGTAGCAAGAAAGAAATGGCCGCCGGGTTGTAGAAGCCTAAGCGCGAGTTGCCCCCTCGGTAAAATAGGCGACAAGGTGCCGGCAATCATCTGCGGTTATCGCGGTAAACCGAGACAGCGGTGCTCGTGTACGACCATCGAATGCAGGCGGGATGCGTCAAATCCCACCTTGACCTCGTTCTCGTTTTGCTCATTGATCGGGTTCAAATTCGCGCACCCCATACGGTGGATCGGTCACAATGGCATGAATCCGTTAGGCAGACACCGTTCGCATCCACGTAAAGCAATCAGCGTGATAGACAATTGCACTACCAATATGGGCATGCTCAATATGGTGGCTATGCTCGTACAGGTCTGAATCGATCATCGCCGGCAGCTCCGGTAGGCACGCGCTATGGATAATGCTCTAGCTATAAAGACAGAACATTTGTTTGTCAACTCGACTGAAATACAGTTTGCTTCAGGCATTGCACAGACATCAGCAATCAACCACGCTAACCATTGCTCGTGGTGTGTGATATGAAAGAGGCACACGCTCAGTCCCCTCTTCACCCTGTGCCACGCACAAAAATATTCGGCCATGGGCGGAAGCGAGTAAAGAAGAGTTCTCGCCGTTCTTGGCCGCTAGCATCGATGACGATACGATAGATCGAGATATCGCGTCCGTTACGGGCAACGTCAGTTTGGCGCAACGTGCCGCGCGGCAAGGAGGGGTCATCAACATAGACCGGCTGGCTCGGCGCGCGCACTTCGTTGGCGATAATCGGCCCTTCGAGACGCACCTCGCGGTTGGGGCGGGTACCGTATAGTTGCACCACCAACACCTGCGCCTGTTCATCGATGCTAGTTTGCATTAATAACCAATAGCCGGTGTCATTGACGAATTTCAAGTCTTGTATGCCGGTGAAGATAGCGGCGTCTAGCCCTTGGCCATCGCCGTTGGGGCCAAGGCCAAACCGGTCGTACCAACTGATGTAGAACGAGTGAGCGTGCCGTTCGGTGATCGGCAAGCCAGCCCAGAAGGCGGCGCGGAAGACGGTGGTGCTGACTTGGCAGACGCCACCACCCCATTCGAGTTGGGTGCGGTTGCCGATAATGGCGTACCCCTCAACAAAGCCATTTTCAGCGTTCACCTCACCCAATTGGCGGTTGAACGAGAACTCTTCGCCGGGAGCGATGAGGACGCCGTTCATGCGGGCAGCACCGGCGCGAATGTTGGTGATGCGGTACGGCGCTGAGCCAACAAAGCTGCTGCGCCCTTCGGCAACCAATTCGACGATGCCAAGGTTATCGAGGTTGGCAGCCGTGATCTGAGGATCGATCCGGTCAACCGGCAAGACGAGCGTGCGGGTGATCGGTGAAGGTTGCATCAGCAGCTCACCGAGAGCAGTAACGGCCTCGGCCTGCCGCAAACGGCGACCCGGCTGGCCCTCAGCGACGATCCGTACCCGGCCATCACTGAAGCGCAGGCGTGGTTCGGCGGTGCCGGTATCAATGCTCTGCGCCAAACCCTCGACAGCGCGAGCAAGCCGATCAGGATCGGGTTGAATAACGAACTGGCCGTCAACTGGCTTCACCTGCAACAGCTCGGCCAAGCGCTCAGGCGACCACACGATCCGCTGATCTTCGACAACTAGCTCGATCGGGCTGCGCAGTAACTGCACCGCCAGCTGTTGGGCCACCACTAGATCGGTATCGTCGATCAGCGGGGCAAGCTGGCGCGTGCGAATTGGCACTATCTGCGGGCGAAGTTGTTGGACGGCGAGCAACACATCGTTGGCGGTGGCATCGATCAATAGTTGCGTACCGGGCTGACTAGGCTGACCGATTACACGAGCATCGGCCAGACTAAGCACAGCGTCGGTCGGTGCCTGCTCGATCTGCGACGCAATGCCGAGCAAGTAATGCTGGGTTTGGCTCAGATCAACCGCTAACCGTGGCCGCAGATCAATCCCTTCGCGCCAGAGCAACCACAGATCGCGAACGCGCGTGAAGGGGTCGCCGCTGCGGCCCAAGGCGAAGGCATCATTCACCAATCGCTCGATGGCAAATGTTACCCCCAACTCGGTAAGCGTTGGCTGCCAGACTCGATCGCGGAAAGTAAGCGTCACCGGTTGTTGTTCAAAGGTGCGATAGCGCTGACGCAACTCGATCATCAGATCAGCCCGGCTACGCCCGCCGAGCGGCTCGCCGTTGAGCGACACGCCGGGCAAGATGGTATTGGGATAGGCCAGATCAACCGCATAGACTGCACCCACTGGCGCAGCTACCAACAAGAACAAGACAAACGCCAGCCACACCCATGCCGGCGCGCGCTGTCGCCGTCGGCGCAGAGGGCGGCGCGGTCGCGGCCGTTGCGGCTCTTCGGGCGGCGGTTCGTCTCTGGGCAGCAACTCACGTTGCGCTACCCGCCGGCGGTAGATCGGGCCGTATTCTTGATAGTAGCGATTACTAGGCATAGCGATGCAGCGAACCTGTCATAGACCCTTTCGCATTGTACAAAACCTCGCTGGTTACGACAAGTTGACAATTTGGGCAGGTTGTTGTATATTCTCAGCGGGCCTCTAGCTCAATTGGCAGAGCAGTTGACTCTTAATCAATCGGTTGTGGGTTCGAGTCCCACGGGGCCCACCACTACTACACCGGCTAATGCCGGTGTTTTTGTTTGGCCCACCTACCGTCGCTCTAGCCACCTTACCGCAGCCGCGAACAGTGGGTCGTCGGGCGCTAACAGTGCAGCCCGACGTATATCGTCGCCAAACGCCGGATCGGTCGGATCAGCGAGAAATCGACCCCATGCTCTGACGAAATGGATTTCGGCCCGATCGGGCATAACGGCTAACGCTTGTTCAGAGGAATCAAGTAAATACATACTCAATTCCATCTCCCATCCCTCGGCCACGGTACCGACGATCAGCGGCGACTCGGTGCGAAAGATCGCATCTGGCGAATAAGCACGCATCTGGGCAACCGCGCCGGCGTAATCACCATAAAAGACGTGATTAAGCAGCGGATAGGCGCTGGTCGCAACAGCCTCGCGCTGGGCATCGTGGATCATCTGAATGAGCAGTTGATTCCAGTGCAATGAACCGGCCGTGGTAGGTGGATCGGCGTCACCAGCCTGTACCACTGCCGCGTTGATCGCTGCCAGCGCATCGGGCCATAGATCGGCCTGCGCAAAGGTGACCGCCTGCCGATTGAGGTCGGCAAACGGCGCAGCTTGATCGGCAGTGGTCAGGTGGCTGATTGCAACCTCACCGAGTGATGTACCCTGCCATGTATAGACTTGATACGAAGGATAGTACACGCCGCAGGCGTAGCAGAAAATGTACGGCTCTGAGCGGTCAAGCACCACCTCGTTCAAACCATCGCCGTTTAGGTCTTCGACGTGGCCAACGCCGGGGTGAGACGAAAACGCAACCACGGCAAGCTGTAGGGTATCACCGTCGAACCGAAACAGGTGATAACTGCCGCTATGCGCACCTAATCCGCCTTCGATTTGAAGCCAAATCTGACCGGGAGCAATCTTAACTTGTTGCACATCGCCGATATAATCCGGTTCGGCATCGGCCGTACTTAGGGCTACTCGATCAAGTTCTTGCCACCGACCGGCTTGGTTAGCGTAGATCGCAACCACATGCGACGGTACCGGATTAAGGTCAACATTGCGCATCCCGGTGCTATACACCACCCAAAGCTGGCGACCATCAGTGGTCTGCAAGGGCTGGGCGGCTATCGTATCGAAGGCATTGGCCGGCAACGATGCTTGCATGGCGGCAAACACCTCGCTCAGCGGGGTGGTGGTAGGTTCGGTTGCAGTTGTCGTTGGTGGAAGATCGTACCGCTCGCCGGGTCGGCATTCGCCACGGTAGAAAGCCCATTCTTCGCAGCGTGTACCGTCAGGAAAGTTACAGAATCCGATCTGGTCACCGTTGGCAGTAGCTTCAATTTCAAGCCGGCCACCCTGTACGATGCAGTAGGTTGAGGCAGGATTGTCGAGTCCTACAATAGAAGCTGAGGGTGACGTTGGGGTTGGCTGGGTAATGGGAATAGTTGGTTGGCTCTGCCCGTCTGAACTCCCGCTAGCGTTGGTGGATTGCCTTGGTGTTGGCTTAGTGGTGGGTGAGCTAGAGGATTCTGGCGAAGACTGGCCGCACCCGGCAATGAGGAGACCTAATACCAACACAACGACGAAGCTCCAGTGGCTGCGCCCCTGACCCAAACGAACAAGGGTGAACATCGTAAATCCTTACGCTGAGCAACGGTTGTACGACAAACAGCGACGTGCCGACTACATTGGCGCCGGTAATTCCGCTGTGTAGGGTTCAGCGAGTGAGGCAGAGGGCATAACGTTCGCTACTCGCTATTATAACGCAAGGAATAAGGTTGAACATTTAAAATCTCAAAATTGGTCAAAACATCTTGATCATCCACCTGAGAAGTGATATATTCGTAGTGCTATTTCCAAGTAAGAACATTTATAAAATCTCAAACTCAATCCCTCCTCTACCGATTCCGCTTCATCTCCGCTTGTAAAGCCATCGCTCACCACCTAAATTATCCCCGTCCAACCTCGCATCGTCGCCACCGTCAACTTCCAACCCCACAGGAGGTTCTATGACACAGCTCCAATTCAAAACTTCGTGGCTCCTGCTGCCACTGCTGATCACGTTCTTGCTAGCCGGCTGCGCCACACCGCCACCCCTCGTTGAACCACCATCTATCACTCCCGCTCCCCAAGTCAACCAATCTACCGACAATCCAACGCGACCGCCGACCGTCAGCGCAGCAGCCACACCAACTCGCTCAGCGCCAAACAACTTCGCCGCCGCTCGCGGCGACTATCTGATCAATCAGCGTACACGCAACCCAAAGATCGACTTTGACGCGATTATCTACCGCGTGTCCCTGACCGAGAGCGCACTGGTGGTTCGGTTTGGCATGCAGAACATGAGCAACGACTCGCGTTACCTTTCTGCCAGCTTCAAGAGCACCGAACTCCGCCTTGTTGATAGTGCCGGGAATGAGTATCGTCCTTTAGCAGTCAGTGACAACATCGAACGGTTCAGTCTCAAGGATGGGTATTTGCCCGGCCAAGCCAACATTGGTGAAGTAACGTTCCCGCTGCCAACCGCAGGTGGGCCATTTGAGCTGCACGTACCCACGTTTGAGCCCCTGATCTTCACGCTCGATCAGCGAGTTACACCAAATACGCTCAACGTACCTAGCGGTGAATACCCGCTCGATGTGGTATTGTACAGCAGCCAATCTGCATTAAGTCGGCTCGATTTACGCCTTGAGCGCGTCACCGTGACTGCCGATGAAATCAGCTTCGCGATCGCGTTCGTTAATACCGGCCGGCGACCGATCGGTCTTGGCAGCGGCCTCAGCGGCAACGATAGTCGGGTATTCGATGCTGAAGGGGTAGTGTATGCACCTCTGCGGATGAGTGAGCAGTTTCGTACTGCCATTATCCCATCTGATGGCTTGCTGCCGGGAAAAAGTTACCGTGGCGAGATCGTCTTCCCACGGCCGCAGGATATCGATCAACTCCGCTTTTTCTACCCATTCTACAGCGCAGCCACGCTTTCCTTTAACGAGCAAGGGTTCGTTCGGGCGACGGTCACCTCAGCGAGCGGCGGCCCACCACCGCCAACTACGACGCCAACCAGTGCAGAATTGGCACTGCAAACTCTCGAAGCGGTGTTGAACCGGCAAGCGCAGGCGCTGATGACAAGCGATCTGGCCGGCTACCTTAGCACCTTTGCCCCAGAATTACAGCCAGAGCAAGAGCGCATCTTTCAGCGAAGCCAGCAACTACCCATCGCAGAGTACCGACTTGTTTTGTCCCCTAACACAATCCTGCTAGAATCAGCGTGGGAGCGTGGTACCCAAGATAGAATGACGGTCTGGCTATCTTACCACTGGCGCGGCATGCCGGACAATGTTTTTCAGCATGAGCTGCGTTACTGGTTCACCAAACAAGCAGACCGTTGGATCGTCAGCCGGTATGAGCTTGATCAACCATCGCTCTTCTGGTGGACTGATGATGTACAGCTCAGCGAGACCGATCACTTTCTCATCATCCATCGTCCGGCAATGGCCGATCAGATTGATGAGATCGCGGCTGAATGTGAACAGGTGTACACCGAGTTGCAAGCTGCCGGTTTTTCTCTTGATCAGAAATACATCCTCTTCGTCCCCATTGATCAAGAGGACTTCCGCGCCCAAACTGGGCAGGGTGCGCGTACCCTTGGTGTTGCC
The DNA here is from genome assembly GCF_938091255.1 of uncultured Chloroflexus sp. Taxonomy (NCBI): domain Bacteria; kingdom Bacillati; phylum Chloroflexota; class Chloroflexia; order Chloroflexales; family Chloroflexaceae; genus Chloroflexus; species uncultured Chloroflexus sp. The sequence goes on along the minus strand of NZ_CALLJH010000061.1, from coordinate 26,390 downwards.
TACTGGAGCTACAATCTCACCGACGAGTATATTCAGTCACAGGGCCGGGCGTTTTACCTCAATGGCGCAAGCTTAACCGAGTACGCTAACGTTGACAATTCGTTTGGCCGGAAAGCAACGATTAAGCATGAAATGGTACATTTGGTGCTCGCCCGCGAGACCATGCCGTTCACGCCGGTTTGGTTGATTGAGGGCACGGCTATGTACTTTGCCGACCAATACCGGCCTGAGCTACGCCGATATCTTATTCAGGAAGGCCAACCAGACCAGATCGATCTCACAAAACTCACCGCTGCCGATCAACTTGGTCAGTTCGATATGCTTGGTAAGAGCGTCGGGCCAGAATATCTCTTTTCTGCTGAAACAGTCCAGTATCTGATCGACACCTACGGGATCGAGCGGTTTTGGGAGTTCTATCGCTCGTTTACCACAATACCGACCGAACGTCTCCAGCAGGCGATTCCCCTTTTCACCGTGTTGGGTAGCGGGTTAGGGCCTTTCCGCAACGAGGTTACTCCCGAAATGCTCAATGCGGTGTACGGGTTGAGTTTGGTTGAACTAGAGGCCGCCGTGAAAGCAAATCTACAGCAGTAACATCGGATCGGCTATAATACCCCCAATTTGACGCCAGCAGACTGTCGGCGTCATTGGTAGCGGGAAGGTATGGCCGACATCATTGAACTCGACATTGACGGCATTGCGCAGGGTGGCGACGGCGTAGGCCGGTTAGACGAACTCGTTGTTTTTGTCAGTAGCGCCTTGCCGGGGGAGCGGGTACGCGCCCTCATCCGAGAGCGGCATACCCGCTTTCTGCGAGCAACCGTCAGTGACGTACTTCGTGCGTCACCTGATCGAGTAGCGCCGTTAGTCAATCCCGGCGATCATGTGCCATGGCAGCACATTGCTTATCCGGCGCAGGTGCGTTACAAGCAGACAATCATCGCCGAGCAGATCGCCAAATTTCTACCGACCGTTGATCTCCCCGTCCAGCCGGTGATTACCGCACCACACCCGTGGGGATACCGCAACAGCGCCCGTCTGCATGCGAATGGCGCCGCGCTCGGTTACCACGCCATCGGCACAAAGACAGTGCTTGATGTGGTTGACGACCCACTGTTGTTACCAGCCTTGCGCGCGGCACTAGCCGGACTACGTCAACTGCCCTTCGCCGGTCTCATCAACGAGGTACACTTGCGGGCCAGCGCGACGTATGGCTATGCCGCCGCCCGGCTTGATCCCGCCCCCGACGCCGATCGCAATGCTCTGGTCCGGTTGGCTGCGACGTGGATGGCCGCCACGCCGGTGTTAGCGGGTGTCACGCTCGGCGACGAACCGCTCATAGGGGCTGATGCCATCTATGATGAATTAGGCGGGGTGGTCTTTCGGCTCAGCCTCAGTAGCTTCTTTCAAGTCAATCACGCGCAGGCCGAGCGCATGATCGAGGTGGTGCGCGCAGCGTTAGCGCCGCACGGCGGACGCTTGCTTGACGCCTACAGCGGCGTGGGCAGTTTTGCCTTACCATTGGCCGCCGCCTATGACGAAGTGGTGGCGGTGGAAGCGCACCAACCCGCAGTAGCCGATGGTCGCCAGAGCGCCGCCGATAATCAGATGAAAAATGTGCGATTTATTGCTGGTACTGCCGAACGAGTGGTAGGACGCCTGCCCGGCCCCTTCCATGCCGCGATTCTTGATCCACCGCGACGCGGGTGCCATCCGGCGCTGATCGAGGCAGTGATTGCCCATGCCCCGGAACGAATCGTCTATATTTCGTGCCACCCCGGACTAATAGGACGCGATCTTGCCCCTTTGTTAGCGGCAGGCTATCATCTCACGCTGGTGCAGCCAATTGATCTCTTTCCGCAAACCCCGCATGTCGAGACGATCCTTGTGCTTTGTCGATAGACTCTCTTCGATCGTCATACGTAGATCAAGTTAACCAAACGTTATTAAGACGAAATGATCAACTTATTTTAACCAAAAAAAGATCATAAATTCATTTAACGCTCTTGCAAATCACCATTTAATCTTTAACAAATGTCACGTGTAATATGTTTACAATAGACATTTCATCATAATTTAGAAGACACAAGAGACACCGCACTCATAGCCGGCCAAAAGCGAACCATTTGCACCGCATCACCCAATCACGTATCATTGACCATCCACACTCAATCCAAGAAGCAATATGTGTTATACTATAGCCAAGTTTGATAGGTGGAAGTATATTTTCAACAAAAAATGCCGTGAATCAACTCACTGCTAAAATCTGTTTGCTCGGAGAATTCTCCGTTGGCAAAACGAGCCTCATCCGTCGCTTTGTCGAAGGCATTTTTGACGAACGATACCTAAGCACGCTTGGCGTTAAGATTAGCCGCCATTCGCTCAAGCTAAACCACATCGATATAAACCTCATCATTTGGGATACGACCGGCGGCGAGCGCTTCAACCAGATCGTGCAGAATTACTATCGCGGCGCGGCAGGTGCCTTGCTCGTCTGTGATCTGACTCGGCCTGACACCTTACCGGTGCTTAGTGAGTATGCCGAGGCATTTCACCGGGCTAGTCCACACACACCATTGGTCATCGCAGCGAATAAAGCCGACCTCACCGAGCAACGACGAATCGCCGATGACGACATTGCCGCTGTGGCGACGAATTTATCAGCCGATTGGCTCTGCACCAGCGCGCGTACCGGCGCTGGCGTGAACGAGGCGTTTCAGGTACTAGGACGGCAGATTGTGCAGCAGAAAGGGCGCGTATGACAAACGATGTATCGGGAATTAGCAACTCGGAGGAAGCCGAAGAGCTTGAACGGGTACGCCAAATTATTCTCGGAACTAGCACGCGCCAACCACGACAGGCGGAAGTTGATCGCCTGCGCGACATCATCTTTGGCCCGCAGATGGAAGAGTATGCGCGTGCATTCAGTGACATCCGCCGCCAGATTGAACATCTTAATGACGATGTCCGCCAACTGCAAGACCGGCTCGGCGAGGTTGAAAAAGCGATGCTGCGCCGGTTTGATGCGCTTGATGTCGAGACACGCCGGCTGAATGACGAGCTGCGGCGTGAGATTGAGCGGGCCCGGGCGCGTGAGTCAATCTTGCAGCAGGTTTCGGCGCAAGTGCGCCAGCACGAAGCAGCGCTCAACGGCTTGGGCGACGGCGTGAGCGAACTACGGCGGGTACAGAATCATCACGATCTTGAGATCCGCACGAACCGCGCTGGTCTCGCCGAGACGCGCGATCTGCTCGAACAGCGTGCCCAAGCGTTACGCCGCGAGCTACGCAGCGCCGAAGATGCGTTGCGCACTGAGTTGCGCCGAATCGCTGACCGGCTCGATAATCAGAAGACTGACCGTAAGGCACTAGCCAGTATGCTGATCGAAATAGCGACTCGGCTAGAAACCGGGAGCACCGTGGCCGGTTTGTTGGATGGTCTCACCTCGGCAAAGGATGAATGATAGGCACGTATGGCGAGCGAACCGCAGACCAGCCGCGAGATCGAAGAGCTGCGGCGTGTGTTGCTGAAACCGGAGGCGCTGGTCGATAAGATCAGCCCGGTGATCGCAGATATCTTAGCTGAGCATATTCAAACCTCACGCGAGGATATTGCCCGTGCAATTGCGCCAGCAATCGGCGAGGCTATCCGACAACAGGTGTACAAAGCCCGCGAAGATATCATTGACGCCCTCTATCCGGTCATCGGGGCAATGATCGCACGCGCAGCGACAGAAGCGATCCGCGATCTTGCTGCTCAGATCGACACTCGCATTCGGACTGGCCCAATGCTCATGCTCGATCCCGGCTATTGGCGTGCGCGTGCGCAAGGTGTGTCGGCGGGTGAATATGCACTACGCAGTCAATTACCCTTTTCGGTACAAGAAGTTTTTCTGATCCAGCGTGACTCTGGGTTACTCATTTGCCACGTCGCAGCCTCCGGCACTCCCGCAACTGACCGCGATTTGGTAAGTGGGATGCTGACGGCGATTCGCGATTTTGCCCGTGATGCCCTCGGCGATAGCGATGAACTCGGCGCGATTAGCTACGAGGCGCGCCAGATTGTCATTGCCAGCGGCAGCGCTGCGTATCTAGCCGCAGTCATCACCGGTATCGAGCCGCGTGGCTTTCGTGAACAGTTGCGCCAAACATTGGTCGCTATTCATGAAGGCCGCTACGACCGACTCCGTGCTTTTGCCGGCGATGATGATGCGTTGGTAACAGAAGCTGAAGCGATCATTCGTCAACAGATTCCGCTGGCGACGACCCAGTCAGCGCGCACGAAACAGACTCCTTCGTTCTTGCAGCGCACAATCATCGCTCTGTTGCTCTTGATTGCACTGTCACCGATCTTCTTCTGCGGCTGGTGGGTGATGAGCGTGGAAGCGCGAATGGCAGCCTTGTTTGCGCCAACGGCAACACCGACAGCAACTCCGATGCCGACGGCAACCCCGACACCGACAGCAACCCCAACGGCTACCCCGACGCCAACGGCTACCCCAACCACCACGCCGACACCAACGGCTACCCCAACCGCCACGCCAACGCCAACCATCACGCCGACGCCGACGGCTACGCCTATTCCATACGATGGCGTAATGACTGGGAATGTCTATCTCTACAGCTTCCCCGATGAAGCTAGCGAGCGCAGCCCGATCGTTGCACCGCGCAATGCGCCGGTCGTGGTCTTGGCTCAATACGGTGATTGGTACCAAGTTCGGGTTGACGTGCTGATCGATCAGCGTCCCATTCAATTAATCGGTTGGGTACCATCACGGTGGGTAGGTTTGGTGCGTCCGATCCCGCCAGCACTCGTAACCCCATTCCCACGACCTTAAGAGGAGTATGCTGTGCTATGCATGTGACAGTTGAACAACAGGTGCTCATCGAGACCGGCAGCGCCTACCTGATCGTTGATCCTGATCTGCGTGTCCAGCACGCTGGTGGCTTATTAGCGCTGGTTGGCGGCGAACCACCGATCGGCGTTCACCTGATCGAGCTGTTGCCAGAATTGTTCGGCAACGAGCAGGCGTTGGCCGAGATTCTCAGCGGAGATCGCGACCGGCTGAGCCTACCGTTGATCAACCGTCAACTGCCCGATGGTTCGGTGCTCTATCTCGATCTGTTGACCGTGCCGCACGTTGATGATCGCGGCAACCTTATCGGTCTGATTCAAATCATTACCGATACGACGCACCGCAGCCTTTCCGAGCAACTCCTTGCCCAGCGCCGCAACGAATTGCAATTGCTCAAAGATCGCATCCAGCGCCAGAATGTCGAGCTGGCCCGCATCAACGCCGGCTTGCTGCGCGTCACCAAGCTGAAAGACGAATTTCTGGCCAGTATGAGCCACGAGGTACGCACGCCATTGACCGCCATTCTTGGCTTAGTGGATGTGCTGCGTGCGCAATTGGTTGGCCCGCTCAGCGAAGAACAATTGAACGCGATCAATGGCATTAAGCAGGGCGGCCAGCATCTGCTGTCGTTGATTAACGATTATCTCGATATTGCCAAAATCGAAGCCGGACGGCTCGAATTGGATATTGGCCCCGTCTCGGTGCAAGATATCTGCTATTCGCTGCGCCCGATGGTGGCAGATATGGCCCGGCGGGCCAACCTCGAACTGATCTATGATCTGGACCCCTCGGTGCAAGTGATCTTGGCCGATGCGCGCCGCTTACGCCAAATTTTGATCAATCTGCTTTCAAATGCAATTAAGTTTACCCCCGCTGGCGGTAAAGTCGGCCTTGAGGTGCGCGGCGAGCCTGAACGCGGTGCGGTACGGTTCACGGTTTGGGATACCGGGATTGGCATTACCGCTGAAGATGCCACCCGCCTGTTTGAGCCGTTCCAACAGATCGAGAGTGAGCGACAGAAAGAGGTAACCGGCAGCGGTCTTGGTTTGGCGCTGGTCTCGAAGCTAACCCGCTTGCATGGTGGGAGTGTGAGTCTTGAGAGTGAAGTGGGCGTCGGTAGTCGCTTCCATATCTCGCTGCCGTGGGAACCGGATGAACAGCAACGCTTACTCGACTGGTTCGCCGACGAGCGACAGAAGGAACACGACGCGGATATGCCGGCCGATCTGCCACGCGCGTCACCACTTGCTGGCGACCGACCACTGCTGATGGTTGAAGACGATGTCGCCACCGCTACGCTCTTTGCTCAGTACTTGACGCGCTGCGGCTACCGAGTGGTGCATGTCGAGTCGGGCGAAGAGGCGCTTGCCTATGTGCAGGGTGAAATGCCTTGTTTAGTTTTGCTTGATGTCCGTATGCGCACAATGGATGGGATTGAAGTAATGCAACATTTGCGTAGCGATGTAATGACCCGTCATTTACCGATTCTGGTGTTGACGGCGTTGGCAATGCCGGGTGACCGCGAGCGTTGTCTGGCCGCCGGCGCTGATGATTATCTGGCGAAACCGGTGCGGCTCCGCCAACTAGCCGAGCGGATTGGGGCGCTGCTTGAACAGAAGGGGTAAGCCCTGTCTCGCTCGCTAGCGCGGGAGATGGGGAGAAGGGGGGGAGAAAGTAGAAAGAATACTTCCTCCCACCTCTGCATTCTCAAATCCCTTTACGTCTTTGCGCCCTTTGCGTCTTTGCGTTAACCAGTATGCTCCAACCGCACGAACTGCGTCTAGCCAGCGAGATATTACCCTTCTTGCGCGATCCAACCACGCCAATTGCGCGTGATTTTATCGCGCAGGCAAGCCTCGTGCGCCTGCCGGCAGGCGCAACCATCTTCGCTGAAGGCGATGAATGCAGTGCCTTCGCCGTGCTGGCCGACGGACAAGTCCGCGTCTTTAAAATTGGCGAAACGGGGCGTGAAATCACGCTCTACCGCTTTGGCCGTGGTGAGAGCTGCATCCTTACCACAAGTTGTGTGCTCAGCCAGCGCAACTTTCCGGCAATTGCCACCGTTGAGCGAGATGCAACCGCCTTTATTATCGATCAGGCAACCTTTCGTGACTGGATCGATCGCTACAGCCCGTGGCGCGACTACGTGTTTCAACTCCTCTCGTACCGACTGGCAACGGTCATGGCGATTGTCGATGAGATCGCCTTTCGCCGCGTCGATGTACGACTCGCCGAGTTCTTGCTTAAGCACGCCCAAGGTGACCCACCAACCATTAGCGCCACCCATCAGCAGATCGCTACCGAGTTGGGTACCTCACGCGAAGTGGTGAGCCGAATTTTGGCCGACTTCAACGATAATGGCTTGATTAGGAGCAGTCGTGGCCAGATCATCGTGCGCGATAGCGAGGGCCTACGCCGATATCGAGGCGTTGCACTGTGATAGGGCTGCTGGTAGTAAAGCTCGTGGCACATAAACGTGCGCGTTGCCAAGAGTACGGCTGCAATATGTTCACACGGAGGTGATTGGTAAAACGTGCTAGAGCATCACGCCCAGCGAATGATTAATAGATAACGTGATCATGGCTCATCTCCAACGAAAACTTTATCGATTTTAACGTAATACTCGCCATCTATCCGGCAATACCGTTGAAACCGTAATCCAACTGGCGACATCGCATGGTTCACCAATGAAAGAAGTAGCGAATGCGACGACCGGCCATCATCACCTTTCTGATTATGGCTGCCGTCTTCTTCGGCGGCGCACTCGGCGGCTTTGCCCTGACGACCATCCTCATACCTGAACCACACGTGCTGAGGTGGTTTAGTCTCGGCGCTTTGCCAATCGCCTTCATCGCGGGTTCCTTTCTCTGGCTGAGCATCGCCTTTGGTCGCGGTCTTGTTCACATCCTTAAGCGGCGCAAACGCCCCACCTTTGCCGGTGATCGCGCCATCCCGCCGGGCACGACCGCCTTTATCGTCACCTCCACCGGCATCATGACGCTGTTTGGGTCGTTGGTGGCCATTACCCCGAACCGGCTCGGATTCTTGCCTACCTTCACGCTGTTCACCGTGGTAGGCGTCGGATACGGCCTGCTCTGCCGCGTCTTGGCCCGCAACGGGTACTTGCCAGTGTACGATTTGGAAGGGGAGTAATGGGGAAGAGGGAGGCGAGCAAAGAGGTGAAGAATAGTAGCCATTGTAATGAGTGTCCATATACTTCTTGACAAGGATTTTCTGGGTAGACTAGAATATGCTCAATTGCGCTTTACCAATCAATGGAATGAGCGGTTTACCCATCCGAGCACATCGCAATCGATCGAACATGGACATGTTCCAAATCATTGTGAGTGAATTCACACGAACACATCGCACACAACCATGGACTTCCTCGACGCTGCGTATCACATCTTACAATCAGCCGGTGAGCCGCTGCACTACAGTGAAATAACCCGGCGTGCCCTCGATCTTGGTATCCTCAAAACAAATGGACAGACGCCAGAAGCAACAATGGGGTCGCGGCTCTACGTTGATACGAAGTCGCCCGATTCACGTTTTCAGAGAGTTGGTCGTGGCACGTTTGCTTTAGCCGCACCCGTTCAACATCCGGTTGTCCGTCAGATTGATGAACTAAATCAAACGGTGCGCGACCAATTGCACCAACGCTTACAAACGATGCCGCCCGATCGCTTCGAGGCGCTGATTGGCGAGTTGCTCATTGCCTTGGGATTTGCCGAAGATACTATCAACGTCACGCGTTACCAAAAAGATGGTGGGATCGATGTGCGTGGCGTGCTCAAGGTCGGCGCTATTGCTGAAGTCAAAGTGGCGGTGCAGGTCAAGCGGTGGAAGCAAAATGTACAGGCACCTATCGTACAGGCATTGCGCGGTGCGTTGGCGGCCGGAGAGCAAGGTGTTATCATCACCACCAGCGATTTCACGGCTGACGCAAAACGTGAAGCCCAAGCGCCAGCTAGAACGCGAATTAGCCTAGTGAATGGCGAGCAGTTGATCGATTTATTCCAGCACCAGCTCGGAGTGAAAACTGAGACGTACACAACGTTGTCGCTTGATGAGGAATGGTGGGATGCGATTGCAAATCTTAACAGTCAACCATTGTCACCGTTGCCTAACAGTCAACCCTCGTCACCTTCGCCCCAATCACTACCATTCAGACAGCCACGCGGCAGTGTCGCCAGCAAGTTAATCGAAGCGGCTGAGCGTGCTATCCGCGAGGGCCGCATTAACACCCAAACGAAGATTGCCACTGGACACACCCGCTATCTCGTCAACCACGAGCCACGCCACAAAAATGGCCGTGATTTCTTTGCTCCAGTCCGGTTGTCCAATGGCCTCTACCTCGAAACGCATACCAGTAACAAGCAGGCTGATGATCAAGTTCGGTTGCTGAACACATGGCCTGCCAACCGGAATAGATGGTAACGTCGGTGGATAGAGCTACCATCGACGAGAGTCACTGTGATGTTGGCAGCAGTCATAGTTGAAGTGCGATGTCTGCTGTTGTGCCAACCACAGAGGGGATCGTAACCCTTACGTCACCGCCGGGCGATGATCGCGATACTTAAGATAGCGCTGCTCGGTCACGGCTTGCGCCATGCGCTCAACGGCGGTGTGAATGTCGCGGAAGCTGGTGTACAGCGGAGCAATCCCAAGCCGAATGTTGTCGGGAGCACGAAAGTCAGGTAAAACGCCCAGCTCATTAATCAGCGCCAAATCAATACCCAACCCCTCCGGGTGGCCAAGCGAGATGTGCGATCCGCGTCGGGACGGATCACGCGGTGAGTTGAGCGTATAGCCGAGTGGGGCAAGCCACTGCTGCCATAGCCCAATCAGATACTCGGTCTGGGTAATCGACTTCGCCCGTAATCGTTCGATCCCCGCCGCCAGCACCAAATCGACGCCCGGCTCGATCAGCGCCAGCGACACCACTGGCGGCGTGCCGGTGAGAAACCGGCGCAGGCCGGGGGCCGGTTCGTAATCGAGATCGAAATTAAACAGGTTGCGTTGCCCCATCCAGCCGGCAATTGGGTTAACCAGTTGTTCTTGCAAATCACGCCGAATATAGAGAAACGCCGGCGCACCCGGCCCACCGTTAAGGTATTTGTAGCAACAGCCAATCGCCATATCGACATTGCTCTCATTGAGGTTGATCGGTACCGCACCCACCGAATGGCTCAAATCCCACAGCACCAATGCCCCCACCGCATGAGCCGCGGCAGTCAGGGCCTGCATGTCGTAGAGAAAGCCGCTCTTGAAGGTGACGTGCGAGAGGGTGAGCAAAGCAGTGTTGCGATTAAGCAAGCCAAGGATCGTCTCGACCGGGCCGTGGATGCCGTCACTCGAATAGGCCATCGCGATTTCATACTGCCCGCCAAGCAGATCGGCTACTCCCTGCAAGATGTAGAGATCAGAGGGAAAATTGAGGTCGTCGCTAATCATTCGCTCACGGCCGGGGCGAGCACGCAAAGCAGCGATCACCAGTTTGAACAGGTTTACCGACGTGCTATCGGCGATGATCACTTCATCAGGTTCAGCGCCGATCAGGCGCGCAATCTTCGCCCCGATCCGCTCCGGCAGATCAAACCATCCCTCATTCCAACCGCGAATCAGGCGTGTACCCCATTGACGGCGTACTAAATCGGCGGCTAGATCCACCGTCGCTCGCGGCAACCGCCCAAGCGAATTGCCATCGAGGTAGATCAGGTCAGGTTCATCGTTGACAAACGCCTGCCGCAACCCGGCCAGATCATCAGCAGCGTCAAGCTGATCGGCGTAGGCGGCATCGAGTGGGACGGTCATCGTCGTTCCTTTCTGGAGAGACCAAGATACGCAGGAGCTTCCGGTACTTCCCATTGGGACGATGTATGTATGATTATGTAACCATGAACGATCACCAACAAGATCATTACCAAACACGCTGTGCGCCTTGGCGTTGTTCACGGCGCCGGAGTAGGGAAGAGGGTCGGCACCGGGATGCGGATCGGATCGAGCAACAGTGGCGGGGTTGGCGTTGCCACCGGCGTGGGTACAGCGTTGCTGCCCGGCAAATGGAGCACTTGGCTGACCAGCACGATTAGCACGAGACTGGCGATAATCAGCGCCACTAATTGCGGTTGTATACGAAGCCGGCGGGTCAAGTCTTGCAAGCGCTTGGTCGGCGCACCCACACTCGTTTCAGTCGGGGCAAACCGTGGCCGCGGCACGGTAGTGACTTGACGCAGCGGGCGCACCGCTTCCGGCGGAGCCGGCGCAATCGGCGGTTCACCGGGGCGAAAGAGCTGTTCACCACCGGGAGCGAGATAGAGCTGGGGCGCACCCCACGGCTCTTGCGCGTTTGCCAAAGCCGCCCGGCCTATTGTCATAGCAATATCAACCGGTTCGACAGCAGCCAGCGCCTGATAGCACGCTGCACTCCAGCGCACCTGCGCTGCTACGCTGAGATCAGGCAACGCCACCACTGCCCGGCCATCAGCTTCATGGAGCGCGGCGGCAAATATTACGCAAGCCTCCGGCGGCGCGCCCGCTACCGTTAGCAACCGTAGTTCGTCAATACTCACCAACAACTCAGCCAACTCACCGGCGCTCACCGCCCGCCCCAGCCGGATACGCGGCGCTTGGCGCGGCGGCTGCTCGAACTCGCCGATCAAGTGCAAGAGATGGCGCGGCTCGGCAGCTAGCTCAGCCACAATCTCATCGGCGGTCGCATCGCGCAGCCGGTCAACCACCAGCTTCCCGGCGCGCACCGGCTCGATCAGCGCCTCTCCTAGCGCATCGGCGACTATCTCATGTCCACGGGCAACCGCGATCAGCATCCGCAGCGGCCCAGCGACCCGGCGCGGCGGCAACGGACGCAGCGCGCGGGGGCTGATCCGCACCAGCGGGTAGTCGTCGCGGAGCGCCGGTTGCCAACGTTGCTTGCCATTGCTCAGGGTAAGCCACTCCCACGGCAGCGTCGCCAATTCAGGTGCAGCAATCTCTAGTCGCACCTGCATGCGCGCCCCATGCTCGGCAGCTTCGCGCGCCGTCTCGATCAACAACCGCCGGATGGGCGCCGGCAACAGCCATTCCCCCAACTCAGTCGCCGATTCAGCCGGCGGATTCACCAGCACTGGCGGCGGCATTATCTCTTCGGCACTGCGACCACCACAGCTCGCCCGCAACGGATACCCCTGCGGCGCGCGCGCTCCGATCACAATGTGAAATGGAATGACAATCTCTTGCATGCCAGTTAGGTTGGATATGGGCGGCAATTTGTCTTGAATATAACACGCCTGATCGCGGCTGTCTACCGTGTTTGGTGATTGCGGCGACGAATGCCTGTACAGCCGCACGGCCGTGCGGCTCCCATAGAGCGAGCACGCCCCCTTTCTCCGGTGGGGAGAAGGCTGGGGTTAGGGGATGAGATAGTCGCGGGCGCTGGGCGCCCTCGCTATGACAGACACCTTCGCTCCCCCTTGTGGAGGAGGGGCGATAAAAGCGCACGATGGAATGGGCAAGCTAAAGCACTACCTCAGGCCACGCAAGCCCCTTGCAGGGGCTGGAAGAAGGGAGCATGCCTGTCTCCTCCCTCTCCCCAACGGGGAGCGAGCTGAGGTGAGGGGGTTCTTTTGTGCAGCGGTGCCTTCACGCAATGATAAGGGGCGAGAGCAGGAGTACCTATTATCGCCCCAGCGCGTAAAACTCGTCGTTCGGACGCAGTGCGCTCATGTTGGCCAGTCGATTGCTCATTGCGAAGAAGGCCGCAATTGCGCCAATCTCCCAGATATCGGCTTGGGTGAGGCCGTGTGCATACAGCGGCTGCCAGTCGTCTTCACTGATCCGCGCTGAGTCAACGGCTACCTTCAACGCATAGTCGAGGATAGCACGCTGGCGGGGAGTGATTTCAGCGCGACGATAGTTGGTGGCAACCTGATCGGCGAGCCGTGGGTTCTTACTACGAATGCGCAGAATCGCGCCATGGGCAATCACACAATAGAGACAGTCGTTGGCCGCTGAGGTCGCGACCACGATCATCTCTTTCTCAGCCTTAGTAAGATTCGATGGCTTTTCCATCAGTGCATCGTGGTAGGCGAAAAAGGCGCGAAATTCGTCAGGACGGTGGGCTAGCAAGAGAAAGACATTCGGGATGAAGCCGCTCTTTTCGGCAACCTGCTCGATCCGCTCGCGGATGTCGGGCGGCAGATCGATAATCCGATCAACAACCGGGAACCGGCTAATCGGGCGATCGTCGTTGATCATAGGTAGGACTCCTTTGGTGGTATCCAATTACCAGATATTCTATCATACTAGACTATGCCCAACGAGAGTGACAAAACGTGGGCAGGAGTAAAGCCTACCCCACCAGCCAACTTAGTTGCGGCAGTTCGGCCATATGGCCAAAGCACCGCGGCCTACCACGTGCCGTCGATCAGGCGCAGCGTCATCACCACACCCCCAAAGACGACCACCGGCCTGAATGCAGCCACCAGCAGCCAACCCCAACCGATCCGCCAGCACGCCATCCAGCCCGCCAACTCGCCCACTCCGGCGGGGCCAGCCGTTAGCAGCGTGACGATGAACGCCGCCGCCAGCGGACCATACGCGCCGAGCAGGTGCAACCACGCTGGTACGCCGCTGATGATCCCTTGCCCTTGCAAGGCCAGTGGCGTAAACGCGCACCAGCTCGGGCCATAAGCAAGAAGGAATAGCGGATCGTTGATTGCGATATTGTTTCACCCAAAGCTAATGGAGAGCAGCAAAACCACCGCCGCTAGGACAAAACCAAACCCGGTGATCAACCACCATTCGGCCTGCCGTACCGCCGGCAAGGGCGTGGATTGGGTCATAGTGCGTGGATGCCGAGGCCATACGCTGCCAGTAAAGAAGGCCAAAAAGAAACCAACCTAATCGAACCAATCCTAGTGACGACAGAGACTCCATCACCGCCAAGCGGATGCCAGAATGAGAATACCGTAAAGAGCAGATTGACAACCAGATACGGAACGATCAGCAGCGGTAGCGCCACCCGCCACCGTTCGGCTCGATTGGTGGTATCGGCAGCGAACCGCAATGCTGTCCGCGCCACTACGCTCCCACGAGCACGGCTGCCATGCTATGGGCAAATTCGAGCAAGACTGGCACAGTCAATGCAGCCAACCATGCACCACCCAACGCATTGCCCACAACGACAGGCGAAGGGGTTATGAAGCAACTCCTCTCCGATAGCGACGCATCAACGCCACAGCGGAAGAGAAGGCGGTCGATCATCGACATAGTTGGGATCGCGACGCTGCCCGGTTTAGATGTTTGCAATGAGCACCAGCAGACTCGGCGCAAGGAAACCGCTGAGGGCGACAATGCCGCTCAAACTGTGAGCGAGGGCTGGCCACGTCACCGCGCCTGTGCGGTAGGCAATCACGCCATACGCCAACCCAAGCCATAAGGTTGCTACGACAAACTCTATCACACTCTCGGCGGGAAAAATGATCTGCGGCGCTAGGTGCCAGAGTGCAAAGCCGAACGAGAGATACACCATTGCCAACCAGATGTTGCGTGGAAAGAGATGAACATACATTCCGCGCCACAGTAGCTCTTCGCCGCAACCGTTGATCATCGCCAACGGGATAGCCAGCGCGATAAGCGATAACGGCGCCGCAACGAACGTTTCCGCATACATCACGATCTCGATCACGATAACGATCACCCAAAGTAGGGCAACCGGCCAGTTTAGCCGGCTAAAGAGTGCCACTCGCTCGCGCCACATCGTTATCCATGCTGCGCTGCCCAAAAGCTGCCGTGGCACGAGTAAGCATCAGACGAGCCAATAGATCGCGAACCCGCCGAGATAGCCGGCCTCGCGGCCCAACCAGCGCGCTGCGATCAGAAATATTCCACTTATACTGAGGATGACCAGCAGCGGCAGCACCAGCGCAACTTGCTGGACGGTTGATTTACCGGCATGCGCTTGTGGCAAATTGTTCATCATCGCTCCGTTCAACGCTGCCCGCGCCGGCCTAGCACGAGAGCGAACACCACACTAATGCTTGCCGCCAACGGCAACACACACCACAAATCGGCGGCCAGCGGTGGCGGGGTTGGCTCAGTGGTCGGGTCGAACGTCACCAAATACCAGCGATCCTTGTGGGCGATGAATTGCTCGCGGCTGAGGTCAACTCCCAACACTTGGACAAACCGGCGAAACGTTGGGTTGGCTTCCACAAATCCATACGCCTCAGCCAATTCAGCGTCATCGGTTACTCGCCGCGCCCGGCAATGTTCAACGCCATCAGCGGTCTGGATCGTCACGCGCGCATCGGCGAGGATATTGCGGTACCAGTCTGACCGCATACCGTACCCGTTCACGACATATTTACGGCCATAGTACGTATGGAACTCGATAGCCGTCCGGCGAGGCAAGCCACTCTTACGCCCAGTAGTGGTGACGATCATAAACAGTCTGCCGACCAGCGCCCCTAAACCCAACCGGTAGAGCAGGATCGGCAACCGGAAGATCGCGCGCACAACGGGATGCGAAGGGTAAGGCCCAAGATGATCATCTTTCAAGTGTAGACACCTGTCGCTTCATCCCTGCATTGCAAGCCGGGAGTTAATCCCCTTTGAGATTCGGGGGCGGACAGCACATTTGGTTGAGCATCACCGTCGATCACTTTACGATACCTCAACGCCCAATTTTGCACGCCCCTCTCCCGCGCCAGTAGGAGAGGGGCTGGGGGTGCGAGTGACCCACCGCGTCCTAAGGCCATCAACCGCATCTACGCTCATGCGTTCTGGCTATCCTCACGTCCGAGTGATGGGGCCATCGGGCGAGTGGAAGATACCGCCGCATCCCTACGCTGCAACAAACCCCTCATCGGGCGGCAGGTCAGGTTGTTGCGCGGCTGCGAGCGCCAACTCGTGGCAGCGCTCGTTATCCAGCACGCCACTATGGCCCGGCACATGCACAAACGTCACCTGATGACGCTCACACAAGGCCAGCAGCTCGGCCCATAGGTCGGCGTTCTTGACCGATTCGTTCGCACTCCGCATCCAATTGTTCGCCTGCCAGCGCCGCGCCCATCCCTTCTGCATCGCATTTACCACATACGCTGAATCGCTGTGGATAGTAACCGCCATGGGCCGTTTGAGCGCATGCAGTCCGGCGATGCATGCCATCAGCTCCATCCGGTTGTTGGTAGTGAGGCGAAACCCACCGGAAAGCTCTTTGTAGTGGCTGTTGTAGCGCAACACCACCCCGTACCCGCCCGGCCCCGGATTGCCAATCGCGCTGCCATCAGCATACATCACAACTGTCCCCGCCGGCGTGTCGGTTGGCGAAACCGGTAACGTCTCCGCTTCCGCGGGGAGCAACGCTTGCGCTTGGGCCCGTTCTGCCGGCGGAAGCGTAGCAACCCACTCACGCGCGGCAGCCAACGTGGCAAAACGCTTGTACAACGCATTGGGAAACCCGTCCACCTGCGCTTGGGCGCCGTCTGCGCCGTGCCATCGCCGGTATAGGCCCGGTTGGCGACCACGCACGACGAGGTAGTATTGCTGCTTCTGGCTCATAGCGCGTCTCACTGTGACAATTGCTGACTGCCGCTTACTATACCAGCTCTTCACGAGCTTGACGACCGGCAGAACAGCGCGTGATCTGCCCCTGTGCCGAGCACACTCCGCCGTAAAAAGATCTTGCCCGCAACCCTTGACTTTGTAAGCAACCTTAGGTATAGTACCAATGTCGGTACTCGCACATCATACAGCCGATTAGGCATGAAGGAGGTGATGCCCATGAGTAGTAAGCGTATGGGTGTCACCGCTGGTGAGGCCCGTTAGGCTTTACCGAACCGGTGACCCCCTTCTCCGAAACGTATTCCCCGCCATAATGGCGGGGAATACTATTTTTAGTTACCAGTAGTGTGGTATCGCACTGGCGATCGTCCCTCTTTTCGGGTGCCGTGAGCTAAGCGCGTCTGCTATAATGAAGGATAGCATGAATGCCGGCAGCCGATCCCGTTTCCGGTTAATCGCGGCACGCCCCCAAGCGCCGCTCGGCTACTTTACGGGCGTTGAGGAAGCAGGTATGAACAATTCTCAGTCAGTCGCATCGTTACGCCGCCGGCAAACCAGCTCAGCCGGCGAGCCAACCGCGAAAGAACGTGAATATCTTGAAGTGATTTACTACCTCGCGGCGCGCAACGAGCCGGTGATTGCGGCCCGGCTGGCCCGTTGGATGAAAGTACAGCCTCCGACCGTGACCCATATTGTATCGCGCTTGCTCGAAAAAGGCTTTATCGAGCGCAATGCCCATGGTGAAATTACGCTCACTCCTAGCGGGTTGCAATTGGCCGAGGCGATGGTGCGTCGTCATCGAATCCTCGAGCGATTTCTCGTTGATGTTATGGGATTGCCATGGCATCTGATTCACGAAGAGGCCGTCCGGCTCGAGCACGCCCTCTCGCCAGTGATGGAAGAGCGGATTATAGCACTGGTTGGGCAGGCGACAACGTGCCCGCACGGTAATCCGATTCCCGGCCAACACGAGGTCTACGCCGGCAATACCCGGCTCGATACGGCCCAGCCGGGGCGCTCGTTCACCATTCGCCGCATTGCGGAAGAAGCCGAAGAAGAGACGCCGATTGTCGCCTTTCTCGAAGCTAATGGCCTAGTGCCGGGCGCTGCCTTTACCATCACTGATAATATTCCCGCAATCGGCGTCACCCTCCAACGTCCGGGGTTGTCGATTACCGTGCCCACGCATATTGCTGAGTTAATTTGGGGCGATCTCGCTGGTGAAGAGTAGGCGCCGGTAGGTCTGGAGCACATTTATGGCGCGGATCACAGTCACCATTCACGGTGAGCAGCGCACGTTCCCGATTACCGAGCGCGGCCTTACGATTGGTCGCCAGCTCGACAATGAGATTGTGTTGAACCACGCAATCGTTTCGCGCAAGCATGCGCGCGTTGAGTTGCGCGGACGGCGGGCATGGGTGATTGACCTCAATAGCCGGAATGGGGTGACGGTCAATCGCCTGCGGGTGAAGGAAGAGCAGCTCAACGACGGTGATGTGATCGGGGTCGGCCCCTTCGAGCTACTCTATGAAGACCGGGCCGCCCAGAGCGTGGTGCTTGATGATAACCGCTATTTTCCGGTCGCCTCAGAGTCGCAAGCGGTTGCTGCGCACGAACTGCAGTTGCAACCCACCGATCTGCAAGCTTTTTACCAACTGAGCATGCGGGTTAATCAGGCACTCGATTACCGCGAGCTGCTCGATTTGGTGATGGAGGAGATTATCCGGCTGGTGCCGGCGCAGCGCGGCTTCTTGCTTCTGCGCAAGGGCGACGAGCTGGTGCCGCGCGTGATTTTGCCTCCCGGCACCGGCGATGTGGCGATTGCCGGTAGCATTGTGCGCAAAGCGATCGATCGCGGTGAAGCGGTGCTCACCCACGATGCCCGCATGGAGTTTGCCGGTTCTAAGAGCATTATCGCCGCGAACATTCGCTCGGCCATCTGCGCGCCACTGCTGACCCAAGGCGGCACGATCGGCGTTATCTTGCTCGACTCGCCCGGTCGCGAACAATTTACTACCCGTGACCGCGATATGGTCGTGGCGATTGCCAATTTGGCCGCAGTGGCGATCGAACGCGCCCGCCTTACCGAAGAGTTGCGGGTGCAGGGGCAGGTGCGGCAAAATCTCGAACGCTTCCTCTCGCCCAATGTGGCCCACGCGCTCTCGCGCTACGTCGCCCAGCACGGAAAACTCTGGGAAGCGCAGGAACAACTGGTGACGGTGCTCTTTGCCGATGTGAAGGGCTTTACTGCGCTTTCCGAACGGCTGTCGCCGCGTGAAGTGCAAGATTTGCTCAACGAGTATTTGCACGAAATGACCGAGGTCATCTTCCGTTACAATGGCACGGTCGATAAGTACATCGGCGATGGCATTATGGCCATTTTCGGCGCACCGCGCCTGCCTGACGAGCCGCTCGACGAGCAACATGCCCTGCGCGCAGTGTCAGCCGCGGTTGAGATGCAGCAAGCCCAACAGCGGTTAGTCAGCCGCCTTGATCCCGATAAGGCGTTTACCATTCGCATCGGGGTGAATACCGGCCCGGCCTATACTGGTTTTTTCGGCACGCGCCACCGGCTTGAATACACTGCGATTGGCGATACCGTGAATACCGCTTCCCGCCTCGAATCGGCTGCTGAGCCGGGCACGGTGTTTATTGGCGAAGATACGGCCCGTTTGGTGAGCGATCAGTTCGAGCTGCAAGAGATGGGTGAGTTGCAACTAAAGGGCAAGCAGCAGCGGGTACGCGCGTATAAAGTGCTTGGCCCGCGCGCCAAGCCCGGCGGGCAGGCGACGATAGTCTATGTGGGGCCGTAAGGACTGGGTGGATTGGCTTAGAAAGACGTTGTATGCCAATTGTTGTCGGTATTCGGTTCAAAGATAGCGGCAAAATCTATTATTTCGACCCGCGCGATCTCGAACTCCATACCGGTGATCCGGTGATTGTTGAGACGGTGCGCGGCCTTGAGTTGGCAAGGGTGGCGTTTGAACGGCGCGAAGTGGGCGATGACGCTATTGTCGGCGAATTGAAGCCAGTGGTGCGGCGCGCCGAAGATGCCGATTTGGCCCGCATGGCCGAGTTGCAACAGTATCACGCCGAGGCGCTGGCCCGTTGCGCCGAGAAGGTGCAAGAGCACGGCTTGCCGATGAAGTTGGTGAAGGCCGAATACTCCTTCGATGGCTCCCGCCTGACCTTTTACTTTACCGCCGATCAGCGGGTCGATTTTCGCCAATTGGTGCGCGATTTGGCCCGCACGTTCAAGACGCGCATCGAGCTGCGCCAAATTGGGCCGCGCGATGAGGCGAAGATGCTTGGCGGTATTGGCCCATGTGGCCGGATCCTCTGCTGCGCCTCCTTCCTGCCCGATTACGCTCGGGTCTCGATCAAGATGGCCAAAGACCAAGACCTGCCGCTGAATCCGAGCAAGATTAGCGGGGTTTGCGGGCGGTTGCTCTGTTGCCTCTCATACGAACACGAGCAGTATTTGGAAATGCGCAGCCAGTTGCCTAAACGCGGCACGTGGGTGATGACGCCCGATGGGCCGGGTGAGGTGGTCGGCCAGCACGTGCTTAAGCAGCAAGTGTTGGTGCAATTGGCCAGCAGCGGGATGATCGAGACCTACGATATACCGCAGATTACGCTGGCTACCGAACAGGTGGCGGCGCTGGCGCGCGCGCGCGCGGCTGAGGGAATTACGCCGGCGCGTCCGGCTAAGACCGAGCGTGGTGAACGCCGGATGCTGCGCGATGAGGTTGATGCTTTCGAGTGGAACGATGATCTTAGTTTGTTGGAAGATGATGAGCCATCGTTCTCGCCGCCTGCGCCGGTGTTACCGCCCATAATAGAATCAAGTCGTGACGCAGAGCAGCAACTGGTGCCAAAGTCGCGGGCGCGCCGCCGAGGAGGGAATGCCGCCGATGATGCGCCGGCTGCCCCGGCCAAGTCGCCGGGGAAACATCCGCCCGCCACCGCTGCTAAGTCGCCGGGGAAACATCCATCCGCCGCCGCTGCTAAGTCGTCGGGGAAACATCCACCCGCTACTAAACCCTCACCGCAAGAGCCGGCAGGCACTCCGGGAGGCGATACAGGCAAACGGCGACGGCGACGGCGCAATACCGGTAAATAGCCCGCATTTCCCACGATGCTGCTCGTGTCGCGGCTGGTTCCTCACCGCCTTGCACTGGGCAGGCGGTTTGTTGTGTGTCCAATTGCAGATAACGAGGGAAGGGATGGAGATTTTTCAGGTTGATGAACACATTTGGGCGATCGATCACGAGCTGCTCGGCTTGCCCGGCGTGGGTGTGACTTATGTGGTGTGGGGCGAAGAGATTGCGCTGGTCGAGACTGGGACGGCGCTGACTGCGCCGAAGACGTTGGCTGGCCTTGATGAGCTGGGGATCCCGCGCGAAGCAGTGCGCCATATCCTCTGCACTCATATTCATATGGATCACTGCGGCGGCTCTGGTCATCTCGCTGCTGCGCTGCCCAATGCTACGGTCTACATTAACAGCAGTGTGGCTGAGCATCTGGTTAATCCAACCAAACTGATGGCGAGCGTGCGCCGGGCCGTCGGTGAAGAGGCATGGCCGCTGCACGGCGAGTTGCTGCCAATTCCTGCCGATCGTATTCACCCCGCCGAAGCTTTGCGCCTCGATTTGGGCCGCGATGTGGTGCTCGAAGCTATCGCCACTCCCGGCCACTCGCCCGACCATCTCTCGTACCGCGATCTGAAGAGCGGTGGTTTGTTTATTGGCGACGCGGCTGGCTTGGTGATGGAACGCTGGGGTCTCGTGTTCCCGGTTACGCCGGTGCCTACCTATAACCTTGAAGCGCATCAGCATACTATCGCTAAGTTGCGCGCGCTGAACCTGCCGCGGATCTACGTGACGCACTACGGCCCGCACGACGATGTTGATTATCAGCTCACCTACGCCGCCGAACGATTGGCCGAACTGGTTGATCTGGTCAACCGGGCGCTTGATGATGGCGATCCTGATGTTGATGCCTTGGCAGCGCGCTGGGTACCCTATCCTGACGATGGCCCGGCGGGGGTAGTGGCACGCAGTTGGTCGCGCATGAGTGTGGCCGGCATGATCCGCTATGAACTCAAACGCCGCCAAGCACCCCCCACCTCCTAGAACCGTGCGGACGGCTTCTGCAGCCGACAGGCGGCGCACTGCGTGCGCCGCTTTGATATGGTATACTGCAAGCTAGCTACGCACCGGAATCAAAAATGGCCACCGACCTGTTTACCAACCTCAATCCGCAGCAACAACGCGCCGTGACCACCGTCACGGGGCCAGTGTTGGTGTTGGCCGGGCCGGGCAGCGGCAAGACGCGTGTGTTGACCCACCGCATTGCTTATCTGATCACCGAAGCAGGCGTTGATCCGCTGCACATTCTGGCTGTCACCTTCACCAACAAGGCCGCACGCGAGATGCGCGAGCGGCTGGTGGAGTTGTTGGGCGAGGCTGTCACCGCAGATCTGACCGTGGGTACCTTCCATGCGATCTGCGCCCGCTGGCTGCGGCGCGATATTGTCCATCTTGGCCGCGAGCGCGATTTCGTCATCTATGATAGCGATGACCAAGAACGCTTAATGAAGCGAGTGTTGCGCGACCTCAACCTCAACGAAAAGCAGAATCCGCCGCGCGCTATCCTCAGCGCGATTTCGCAGGCGAAAAACGAACTGGTTGACCCAGAAGAGTTTGCTCGTCATACCCGCAGCTATTTCGATGAGGTTGTTGCCCGTTGCTACGCCCGCTACCAAACTCTCTTGCGCGAGAGCAATGCGCTCGACTTTGACGATCTGCTCGGCGAGACGGTGCGGCTGTTCCGCGAGCATCCGGCTGTGCTCGCCCATTATCAGCAGCGTTACCGCTTTTTGATGGTTGATGAGTATCAAGACACCAACCGCGCCCAATACCTGCTGGTGCGCGCGTTAGCCGAACGCGAGCGCAATCTGTTCGTGGTCGGCGATGAGGCGCAAAGTATCTATGCGTGGCGCGGAGCCGATATTCGCAATATCTTGCAGTTCGAGCGCGATTATCCCGACGCCACGGTGATCATGCTCGAACAAAATTATCGCAGTACGCAGGCAATCCTCGATGCGGCGCAAGCGTTGATTAATGCTAGTCCGCAGCGCAAATATGCGAAACGGTTGTGGACGACCAACGGCAAAGGCGAGCAAGTCATTCTCTACGAGGCGGTCAATGATGAAGATGAGGTCTCGTTTGTGGTTGGTGAAATCTTGCGCCTGATTGCTGAAGGCGTGGCTCGCCCCGGCGATTGCGCGATTATGTACCGCACCAATGCCCAATCACGCTTAGTGGAAGAGGCATTGGTGCAAGCTCATCTGCCGTACCACGTGGTAGGCGGGGTACGCTTCTACGAGCGCAAAGAGGTCAAGGACGTACTTGCCTACTTGCGCTTGGCTGCCAACCCCTACGATAGCGTCAGCTTACAGCGGGTGATCAACTGGCCGGGCCGCGGCATCGGCGAACGCACCGTCAGCGAGTTGATCGTCTGGGCGCGGCAGTTGGGGGTACCGCTTTATCAAGCGCTCAGCGAATTAGCCGGTGATCCTGCCGACCATCCCTTTGCCGCGCGCGCCCGCAGCGCTTTGTTAGAATTCTATACCCTCATTGCCGAACTCAATCGGCTGCGCGAGGTCATGGCGCTGGGTGATCTGATCGACTACCTGCTGACCCGGATGGAGGTGCAGGCGGCGTTGAAACGCGAATACGACGCCGACGAAGCCGATGATCGCTGGCGCAACGTGCAAGAGTTGCGTAATGCTGCGTTAGCCTACGCTAATCTGCCGATCGAGAACCAGTTAGCCGCGTTTCTGGAAGATGTGGCCTTGATTGCCGACGTCGATTCGCTCGATCGCAACAGTGATGTGGTGACGTGCATCACCTTGCATCAGGCGAAAGGGTTGGAGTTCCCCTACGTCTTTGTGCTCGGCATCGAAGAGGGTTTATTGCCGCACAGCCGCTCGCAGACCGATCGCGACTCGCTCGAAGAAGAGCGGCGGTTGCTGTACGTGGGCATGACGCGCGCCCAACGCCGGTTGTACCTCTGCCATGCGGCGCAGCGTGCTCTGTTTGGCCGGGTGACAGTGAGCGCGCGCTCGCGGTTTCTGGCCGATATTCCGCCGACCCTCCTCAAACTGTTGCGGCGACGTGGCTACCGGACGATTTCAGCGCCGCAGCCGGCACTGTTCAATGAGCGCTCGTTCAATCAGCCGCCTGCCCGCCGTGAGCGCGAGCGCAGCACACCGTTGCCGGCCCCGCTCAACGCTATCTTCTTCCCCGGCCAGCGGGTACGCCATGCGACCTTTGGCGAAGGGATTGTGGTCAGCAGCCGGCTGATCGAAGGCGACGAAGAGGTCACGGTGCGTTTTCCCGATCGCGAGCGGCGGCTCTTAGCCAGCTTTGCCCGTCTCGAACCCATCACGGACGGATCAGCTCATTAACCGGGCGCTGCTGCAATGCACTGACCAGAAAGTCGCGCAAAGCGCGGGCAGCCGGCGAGGCGATGCGATCACTGCGCCAAACTAAGCCAAGCGAGCGGGTCAAATTCTGATCGCGAATGGTGAGACTCACCACATTGTGGAAGCTGGCCACTGCCAGCGCCGGTACCAGCGCAATCCCTAAACCGGCAGCCACGAACCGCACTAACGTCTCGGTTTCCCCCCCTTCCATCACCGTCTGCGGGTTGAAGCCCGCTTCACGGCATGCCTTGAGCGTCGCCTCGCGCAACTCATAACTGGCCGGCGACAAGATCCAGCGTTCATTGTGGAGTTCGGCCATCGTCACGTCGCCCCGTCCGGCCAGCGGGTGGGAGGTGCTAACGATCAACACCAACGGCTCATTCAACAATGGGGTCACCGTTAACAGCTCATCGCTGACCGGCAAAGTGACAACGGCCAGATCGGTCAAACCCGCCTCAAGCAGATCGAGCAGCGACTGAATGCCGGCCTCGTGCAAGCGGAGGGTAATGCCGGGATAGCGTTGGTGGAACGCGGCTAACAGTGGCGGGAGCAGATGCGCACCGACGGTCGGCGGTGCGCCGATCGACACTCGGCCAGCCTTTAGCCCTACCCGTTCGGCCATAGCCGCGCGCGCGTCCTCAACTTGAGCCAAGATCGCGCGAGCGTATGGCAACAGCGCCTCGCCGGCTTCAGTTAGGCGCAGGCTGCGCCCCACCCGATCAAACAGCGTAATCCCCAGCTCGCGTTCGAGCTGGCTGATCTGCTTACTGAGCGCCGGCTGCGCGATGTGTAACTCGGCTGCGGCGCGGGTGACGTGTGAGTGGCGAGCAACTGCCTCAAAATACCGTAAATGGCGAAGTTCCATGCTTGTGCCCTTCTGTTCGGCGCTGAACTCTGCATAGTATGATACCAGACGCCAGTATCAATAATGGTGAGTGACGGTAAGCAGTGGCAAAGGTAGGGGTGAGGTGCAAACCCGTCTACGAGTTCGTTGCCTCCTCCCCGCTCGTAAGCGAGCTGGGGGGCCGTCCATTCGTTCCACCGCGCCGAAGTGGGTTGCGGATGCGCAGCACCCACGCAATGATCAGCCCCCTCCCCCCTCGTGAGGGCCGTTCCGTCACACAACCGTGCGGCTCACCTATAGCGAGCACACTCGCCTCCTCCCCGCTCGTAAGCGAGCTGGGGGCCGTCCATTCGCTCTACCGCGCCGAAGCGGGTTGCGGGTGCGCAGCGCCCGCACAATGATCAGCCCCCTCCCCCCTCGTGGGGGCCGGAGGTGGGTTGCCCCCACCATTACCCAATCCACGACCGTGCGACTCTATCTTAATTACCACTCATTGCATCACAGCGCGGAAACGTCTATAATCTGAACAGCAGATTCGCGCCGGCGGCGCCGGCATCGCAGGAGAATCAGCCGTGGCAGGCGAAGAAGTGCAACAGCAGATCACCGCAGCTATCCAAACGTACCGCGAAGAGATCGATCGTACCCGCCGCGAGATTAATGAGGTTGAGTCGTTGCTGCGGCAGGGGATGACCGAAGTTGACAAACTCTCGCTGCGCGAAACCTCGATCGCTAATCGCGTGCGCGATCTCGATGTCAATCTTGAGCGCTACGAAAAGACTGATATCAAGACCTTCTATACCTCGCTGATCGAAGTGCAAATGCGTTTACAAACGATGCGCGCACAGGTCGATCAGTTGCAGACCCGGCGCGAGACGTTGCGCAACCGTCAAAGCCTGTTGAGCGAATTTGTCGAATTGCTCGAACAAGCAGCCGCACAGTTGGAGCGCAGCGCCAAAGTGGCTGATCTGCCGTTTGACCCGCAGACGATGATCGCCAACATTATCCAATCGCAAGAGAGTGAGCGGTTGCGCATTTCACTCCAAATGCACGATGGCCCAGCGCAGTCGATGAGTAATCTCGTGTTGCGGGCAGAAATTTGTCAGCGGTTGCTCGACCGTGATCTCGATCAGGCGCGGGCGGAATTGGTGGCACTGAAGAATGCGGTCAACAATACGTTGCAAGAAACGCGCAAGTTCATCTTCGATTTGCGTCCGATGACGCTCGACGATCTGGGCTTGATTCCGACCTTGCGCCGGTATGTTACGCAAGTTTCTGAAAAACACAAAATCGATGTCAGCTTAATGGTGCAAAACCTCGATCAACGCTTACCCAGCCACTATGAAGTAACGATCTTCCGTTTCATCCAAGAAGCGATCAACAATGTTGTACGCCATTCTGGCGCCACCCAAGCGCGCGTGATGCTCGACAATAGCGACAACACCCTCCAAATTCTGATTGAAGACAACGGCAGCGGCTTTGCTGTGCAAGAGGCGATTGCGAGTGCTGGTACGCGCAAAAATATGGGATTGGCCAACATGCGCCAACAGATTGAGGTCTTGTTGCAGGGTGAATTCGGGATCGAAAGTTCGATTGGGCGTGGTACCCGTGTTGCGGCGACCATCCCGTTGCCGTAA
>NZ_CALLJH010000060.1:0-10885 GCF_938091255.1 uncultured Chloroflexus sp. | reverse complement strand
TGCCGTCCCAACGGCTTCGAGGAGGCTAAAGCCGATGCGGTAGTACGCCTCTATGCCCGCACGATTGCCGCCGATCTGCTCATGTCGCACTGGTACACACTCAACGGCCCCGGCTGGCAAGAGGGTGGTCTGCTCGACAGTGCTCAACAACCGCTCCCGGCCTTTCGCGCCTTCCAATTTGCTCGCCAGCAGCTCGGCAAAGCGCGCTATCTGCGCTCGGTTGCAGTGAATGGGTTGGAAGGGTATCACTTCCGCACTGCCGATAGTGAGGTGATCGTTGTTTGGAGTATTGATGGTGTTGAGCGAACGTTTCCCCTCCCGGCCAATGCTCGCGCCATATACGATGCTACCGGCAATCCATTGCCACTGTCAACAACAGTAACATTGACTGCGGCGCCGCGGATTATTGTGATTCCAGCACCGTGAATGGAACCGTTGTATTTTTAGGACGTACCGTAGAGACGCACAGACGTGCGTCTCTACGAACTGGATGTCTCTACAAGGTTGCTGTCGTCCAACGTCCCGTCAATTCGGCCACCAGCGCGTACCGTTCGCGCACATCGGCCAGCAGCGCCTCGTCAACCACCTGCGCATTGCGATAGACCTGCTTGTCGAGCATACGGTTGGGGTCGCCCTCCGGCCAGATCCGCCACGAGTCGTTGTCGATCACGTCGGCGACGAGCAGGCTGCCATCGCTGGCCCGGCCAAACTCGATTTTGAGGTCAACCAGTGTGACGTCAAGCGCGGCCCATGCCGTTTCGAGGGTCTGAAAGACTTGTTGGCCCGTGTTCGTCATCTGCTCAACTTCGGCGGCAGTAGCAATTCCTTGCGCGACGATCTCTTCCGGCGTGATCTGCGGATCGTGGCGAGCGTCATCTTTGAGGAAGAATTCGACCAACGGCGGCTCAAACCGCTGCCCCGCCGCTTCGGGATGGCGGCGCAGGTATGATCCTGCCGGTAAGCGGCGTATCACTACCTCTAGCGGGATCATTGCGCAGCGCCGCACGACGGTCAGCGTTGGTTCTGGCGCGGCGATGAAGTGGGTCGCAATCCCAGCCCGGTTCAGCAAGCGAAAGACGTTGGCCGTTGTCTGCCCGGCCAGCGCCCCTTTGCCCTCGATCACGCTGCGGCGCGCGCCGTCGCCGGCGGTGATGCCGTCTTTGTGGCGCAGAATCGCGAGGTCAGGATCGGTAGGGTGGGCGTATACAACCTTTGTCTTGCCTTCGGCCAACACATGTCCGAGTTCCATGTTCTGCTCCTTCCCGTGGGGCGCGGGCCACTGGCCCGCCGATCAACCCTGCCCGTAGGGCGCGGGCTGCATTTGTGTCATTGCGACGGGCCGCAGCCCTCGCCGCAGTATCCCGCCGATGCGAGTGTGAGGGTGGTAGCGGAGTGATACACCGGCAACTGGCGCAAACCCTCCTCATAGCAACCCTCCCGTCCCTCTTTGGCTCTTCGCGGCTATGCTCCCTCATCCACCAGCCGCACCGCTGGCGTGGCCGTCACTTGACCAACCAACCGCGCCTCCGGGATGGTTGCCAGTGCGGTTGCTACCGTTTCAGCCGGCACGATTACCAGCATGCCCAGCCCCATATTGAGCGCGTGGTAGGCTTCTTGTTCGCTCAAACCGCCAACCTCAACCAGCAATTGGCAAATCGGCGGGATGTCCCACCTCCCGCGCACGATGGCAGCTCCCATACCTGCCGGTAGGACTCGTGGCAGGTTGTCATAAATGCCGCCGCCGGTGATATGGCAGAGCGCCTTGACTGGTACCACCGTGCGTAACGCGGTCACTTCAGGCAGGTAGCAGCGGTGGATCGCCAGCAGCGCCTCGCCAATCGTTTGCCCGCCAAGGATTGCTGGACGAGCGTAATACCCTTCGGCAGCGAAGTGCTGGGCGACGATCCGGCGTGCCAGTGAGTAGCCGTTGGTGTGCAGGCCGGTGCTTGGCAGTGCCAGTATCGCATCGCCGGGGGTTATGTCGGGGCGGGGCAGCATCTCAGCCCGCTCAACGACGCCGACAATAGTGCCGGCCAGATCAAAGGCGCCGGGAGTATAGACATCGGGCATCTCGGCGGTTTCGCCGCCGATCAGCGCGCAGCCGGCGGCGCGGCACCCGGCGGCGACGCCGCTAACAATCGCTGCCACCTGCGCCGGATCGAGCTTCGCCACCGCAATGTAATCGAGGAAGAAGAGCGGGTGCGCACCTTGCACCAAAATATCGTTAATCGCGTGATTGACTAAATCCTGCCCAACTGTGTCATAGCGGCCAAGCGCAGTGGCGACCAGCGTCTTGGTACCCACGCCATCGGTGCTGCTGACCAGCACCGGCGCTTGCATACCGGCCAGCGCCAGCGCCGCATCGAAACACCCGCCAAACGCCCCCATCCCGGCCAGTACTGCTGGCCCGTGGGTGCTGCGCACCGCCGCCGCCATCAGCTCTTTTGCCCGCGTCGCCGCGGCAATATCTACTCCGGCTGCACTATACTGGCTCATAATCGCTCCTCGCCAAGGCGCGCGCTCAGCCGCGTAAACGCCTCACTCTCAGCCCGAAAGACGTGCTGCACTTGGACAGTCGTGACGCTGCTAGCACCGATGCTGCGCAGGTAATCGATCGCCGGCAATAGTTCCTCTTGCGGCACCACCACATTGACCGCGTACCACCCGCTCTCACTGGCAAATTTGCTCCACACCGGTGCAATCGTTGGCCCCTGCAAACCGGCCAGTTCGTGGCGGGCTGTTACCTTCCGCCCCACCTCTTCTACCGATGCGCCGGGCAGATTGGCAGTCAGCGAATAGAAGAGCCGCCCACGCCGGCGCGCTTCGATCAATTCGCAAAGCTGGCGCACCAGTTCTAGCCGGGCTGGGTTACCGCGCAACGAACGGCGCGAGCCGATTAACACCGCTTGCGAGCGGATGATCGGCCCGCCGACGATCTTCAACTGGTTTTCGCGAATGGCAGTGCCGGTCTCGGTAATGTCGGCAATAATATCGGCGTAGCCGAGGCTCGGTGCGGCCTCGGTCGCCCCTTGCGACTCGACCAGCTCGAAGATGTTGATGCCATTGGCATAGCAGAACCGGCGCACGGTGTTGGGGTACTTGGTTGCGATCCGCAATCGCCGGCCCCGCGCTTGGAATTCGACTGCCAGATCGGCCAGATCGGCCCACGAAGTGACATCGATCCAGCTTTGGGGCACGGCAAAGACCAGCTCAACCCGCCAGAAGCCGAGGTCGTCGATGACGACCAGCACATCATCATCGTCATCGCCGCGCTGTTCGTGCAGCAGATCGTAGCCGGTCACACCCAAATCAATCGCGCCCTCGGCCACTTTGGTCACAATATCGGCTGGGCGATGCAGTAAAACCTCTGTACCGGGCAGTCCGCGCAACACCGCCGTGTACTGGCGCGGGTTGGCGCGAGTCACGCGCAGACCGCAACTTTCCAGCAACGCAATCGTCGCGTCGTAGCCGGAGCCTTTGGACGGAATGGCAAAACGGAGTGTCATAGCGCAGACCTGTTATAACGCGCGCGGCGCTGTTGGTACAGAGCAGTGATCGCGGCTACGTTCCGCCGGGTATAGACATCTTGCACGGCCTTTGCCAGCCGATCAATCGCCAACGTGAGCGCATGGTTGCCTAGCGAGGGGCTGGCCACATCGCGCACATTGCGCCCATCATTGGGTGCGAATTGGCTGAGATCGACCAATTCCGGGTGCATAGCCAGCAACAGCGAGGTCTCCCAGAGCGCGCCGTGATCTTGCATCGTTTCATCAACCAGTTCGAGCGGCGAGATGGCAAGAGTCAGCAGTTGATGTTGCGACCACGCCGCCTCGGCAGCCTCGATCAGCGCCAGATCAATCATCGTGGTCTCAGGCAAACCGATCACAATAGCAACTTGAAACCCTTGTGTGGCTACGGCAGCCAGCCGTGCCGCCACGAGTTGGCGGAATAGTGCAATATTGTCATTGCTATCCCACCACAGCAATGGGTAGAGGACGCCACCAACCCGGCGCGCTGCGCCTTCGGTCACCGCTTCGGCAATATACCCAGCTACCCCGCAGGGCAAGTGCGATCCACGCGGTTCTAATGTTGCCCATGGTAACCAGCAGATTGGCTGTTTCGCGATGAGCTGTTGCTGCTGCACCGGCAATAAGTCAACCCAGCGCCCCCACGCTTGTGCAGCGCTCATAACACCTCCCCCAATGCCGCCAGCGCAATCCGCCGTTCAGTGCGCGCAGCCAGATCGCGCCACACGACGTACTCGCCCTCACGTTCGGCTGCGCCCACAATCACGGCGGCGGCAAAACCGCGCCGCGTTGCATCGCGCAGATTGTCTTTCACGCTCCTCCCGCGCACATCGAGTACAACCGCTCTCCCGCTGGCGCGGATGCGCTCGGCGACTGCTAACGCATACGGGTAGTCGTCATTGCTCACTGCGGCGACTAAGACGGTCGCTGGCGGCGTTAATTCTGGCAGCGCCGCCGCAGCCAACACCCGTTCCAACCCATACGCAAAACCGACTGCCGGGGTTGGTTGTCGCCCGCCGAGGGTACTGACCAGATCGTCGTAGCGCCCGCCGCCGCAGAGCTGGTTTCCGTCATGGTCGTAAATCTCGAAGATGAGGCCGGTGTAGTAGTGCAATCCGCGGCCTAACGCGCCATCGATCACCAGTCGCTCGCTCGGCACGCCATGCGCTGTCAGGAGGTCGAGAATAGCCTGCAATTCGCGGAAAGCCGCCGATTCGTTGCCGAGCAAACTGGCCAGCGCCGGCAGCGCCTGCGCGGGCGAGCCGCTGACCGCAGCAAGTTGGGTCAACTGTGCTAGGGCCGCTTCGACTAATGGCTGCTCATCGGCCCGGCGCAGCGTGCGCAGCAGGCGTTGGATCACTTCAGCCGGGCTGCGGGTGCCGGTGCGCAAATCGATTCGCATCGCGGCCAGCACCCGTTCTAGCCAAATAGCCGCCTGTGCGTCATCGAGGCCGGGCGGCAATTCGAGACCTTCCGGCGGTGTGCCCAGATTGGCCAGCACTCGCTCGCGCACCGGTTCGATCCCCTCGGCCCGCAGCCGCTCAAGGCTCCATACCAACAACCCACGGGTGCGTTCTGGCAACGCAAAACGCAGCAGCAGCTCGCGCACCAGCCCGATATGGCCAATACGCACGGTATACCCGCTCACGCCGGCAGCGTCTAACCCGGCGCAGGCCAGCGCAATCACTTCTGCATCGGCCCGCGGCGGTAACCCGCCGATTATCTCGCCGCCAATCTGCGTAAACTGGCGATAGGTATGGCGTTGAGGTCGCTCGTAGCGAAAGACCGGCCCGGCATAGCTGAGGCGCAGCGGCAACGGTTGATCCTGCATCCCGGCGACATACGCCCGCAACACCGACGCCGTCCATTCCGGACGCAGCGCTAAATCACGCCCGCCGAAGCTGAATTCATACACCTTGCCAACCAGCTCTTCGCCGAGTTTGCGCAAATAGAGATCACGGTGCTCGATAATCGGCGTATCGAGCATCTGATAGCCGTAACTGGCTATGGTTCGTTCCACGATGGCTTGTACATACCGGCTGGCTATATACTCAGCCGGGGCGACATCACGCATGCCGCGTACCAGATCGACGGTCACAATACCTCCTGTTGGTTGGTATGCTACCATGCCGTATTGTAACCGATTGGTTACGCGCTAGTGTTGTACTGGCGCGTGCGATTGAGGGAAATGTAGCAATTGGCAAGGGCTTGATCGCGGTGACAACTAAGCCATATACGCGCCCCACCTCGCCGGCCAGTGCAGCAGGCTTCGTCAGCCAAGCCCGGCCCTTGAGGACTGCGCACACGATCGGGGACATCCGGGCCGGGCCTATCTACCGCCCAACCAAATCGCGCACTGTACTCAACAGATTGGTCAAATTGCCGGTTTTGGGCACATAGGCGTCAAACCCCTGTGCCACAAACTCGCCGGGTGTCTTTTCGGTGCGAGCGGTGTGGGCAATGATCGGGCACGTGATACCTTGCGCCCGCAGATCACGCAACACCATCAAGCCATCGCGATCGGCCATGCTAATATCCAGCACAATCACATCGGGCGCAAACTCATGTACCTTCGCTAGCGCCTCAGCGCCGCTGCCGACCGAAAGCACTTCGTGTCGCCCAACGTGGCGGAGCACACGCTCGAACATCGAACGGGCCGTGTAGACATCATCGACGAGGAGAATTCTGGCCATCGTTCCTTGCTCCTTTGCTACCTTGCGTCATTGCCAGCGTGCGATGTTGATGATGGACGAAACGTGGTATTGCCGCGTTTCGTCATTTCCGTTATGCTCGTTCCGTGCTGGCCCGCGTGCGCGGCAACGAGAAGAAGAAGATGCTGCCTTTGCCCAGTTCGCTTTCCAGCCACATCCGCCCGCCGTGCAGCTCGACCAGCCAACGGCAGATCGAGAGGCCCAAGCCGGTGCCGGCGTGCTGGCGGGTGTCGGCGTTTTCAATTTGCTCGAATTGTTGGAAGATCCGCTCCTGATCGTTCGGTGCGATGCCGATGCCGGTGTCGCGCACCCAAAGCACAACCTGATCGGTATCGGCCCGCGCCCCGATCGCAATCTCGCCCGAATGAGTAAACTTGCATGCATTGGAGACCAAATTGAGCAATACCTGTCGCACGCGCATCTCATCGGCCAGCACTGTCGGTAACGGATCACGGTACTCGCGGCGCAATTGGATGGGCCGGTCGCCAATCAGCGCCTGCGCCGTGCGCATCGTTTCATCCAGCAGTGGTATCAAGGTCAGATTGGTCTTGTTCAGTTCCAACTTACCCGCTTCAACTTTCGCCAGATCGAGAATGTCGTTGATCAGGCCAAGCAAATGCTGGCCACTACGCCGGATTTCGGCAATATCTTGCAGCACCTGTTCGTCAATGCGCACATCGCCGTACATTTCGGGATGTTCGAGCATCGCAGTGCTAAAGCCGATGATAATATTGAGCGGTGTGCGCAATTCGTGTGACATCGTGGCCATAAAATTGGCCTTCGAGCGGTACGCGGCCTCTGCCGCCGCTCGCGCCTCTTCCAACTCAAGCGTGGTGCGGTACAGTTGTTCGTTGAGGAGATCGCGCTCGAGTAAGGCTCGTTCGAGATTAGCTTGTGTCTCGCGCAACAACTGCTCGCGCCGCTCGGATTTTTGTGCGGTGTCGATTGCCCAACTGATCGTGCCGCGCACCACATACGCGGCCGCCCAACTCAGCGTCGCCGCACCGAGCAACAGCGCAATCTGGAACAAGATCTGCCCGATCGCTTCAAACCATGTTGGCCGGGACCGACCAATCAGATCGGCGCCAAGCAGTAAGATCAGGTAGAGCAAGATTGCCGCTTGCGCTGCTTGAAATGGCGCCCGTGATGAGACCATAATGCCGGCGGCAAACACTCCCAATACCGAGAGGTAAATGAAAATGTTACCGGTAAATCCAAAAGCAGCGCAACTCAGTACCGGCAAGAGCGTGATTGCTCCCACGATTACCACACTAGCCAAATAGAGGTTGCCGCGCCGCCGCAACCGGTCGCTCACGGCGACGCTGGCGAGTAGCAAGAGGATTACAACATACGGCCAGATATTGCCTTCCCAACGATTGAGGAGCAGAATCCCAATCGCACCGCCAGATAGCGTCGTCAGGAGCACGAGCATCGGCGGTAAGAGATCAGATACCAGCCCCTCGTCAGGCGTTGCGACTGGTGTGCGGGCAGGGATGATATTGCGCGCAACCATAGGGTGTTGTTCCTTTAGGGTATGGCTATGACAATATATTTTCGGCCCTTATTGTAGCAGGAAATGGTGATGATTCGTAGCAGCGTTGGATTGCGCTACCTTTACAATTGTGCTGTGAGTGGGGTTGGTAGGGGTGGGTTTCAAGCCCGTTCCTACCGGATGCGCCCGTTGCCGTATTCCACTCTCCCGCAAGCAGTGAAAGAGAGGAATATCGCTTTCGCAACGGGTGGGGGAAGGGGTGAAGCATTCACTCTTCGCCACGCACCGAATCATCTGCCTGTATACCGGTAGGGGCGAGATTCAAACCCGTCCCTATGTATCGCGCCGTACCACACCCTACATCCCTGTCATCGCCGTATCTAATACCTTGCGAAAGACCTCCATATCGCTGCGCAGATCAACGAGGCGTTGCTGCACAGCGCCACTCGCCGATGCCATTGCCACTGCATCGGCAGTACGCAGTCTGATGATCTCAGCGAGCGTGGTGTCAAGGCTGGCATCGATATTGGCTAATTGTGCTTGAATGCGAGAGATGTACGTGCTCAAGTCCTGAATATGTCGCTGCTGGTCACGTAGTGCCTGCTGCCGTTCTTCGAGTTGCTGGCGTGTAAAGGGATCGAAGGTAGCGCTGATCTGCCAATCGAGCTGGGTGAGTTGTTGGGCTATCCGCTGCATATCGTTGGTGGCAAGATACCGTTCGATCACCTGTCCCTTGTCAGCTAGCAGGTATGCTTCCGCTACCAGATCACGGGTCTGCTGAACGATGTTGCTGAGTAGACCGGTCAATGGGCCTTGGGCCGCGCTTGCTGCGCGCTCGACTTCACGTTGCGAACGCTCGATCTCGCTGATCGCTGCGCGCAGTGTCGGACTGGTAATGCGTGGGCGCGGCGCAGGTGGCGGTGCAGTCAGTAATGGGTCACGCGCCGCTAGCCACGTAGCAGCGATGTAGACAATAATGCCTAGTGGCAGCCACCAGATCGTCATTGATAAGCCACCAAGTATTGCTGCAACTAGTACCAGTAGATTGAGCGGTTGTAACGCGGCAATGCGCAATGCATCTATAGTATTTTTGCTCATACCTTGTGGTTACCTTGCTTCACCGAGGCGCGGAGAGATCGCCTCCCCACGCCTGTCTTGCACTACGAAGCCGGTAGTACTAGAAATACCGACTCAGGTTCTCAAAGATCTGGGCAATATCACCTGTATCACCCACCACGACAATCGTGCGGGATAGCTCGGCAATCGCTTCGAGCACGTTCCGATCGGCATCATTGCCATAAGCGACAGGGAAGATACTGATCCCGCTCTCATCGAAGAGTCGCCGGAT
The DNA here is from genome assembly GCF_938091255.1 of uncultured Chloroflexus sp. Classification (NCBI taxonomy): domain Bacteria; kingdom Bacillati; phylum Chloroflexota; class Chloroflexia; order Chloroflexales; family Chloroflexaceae; genus Chloroflexus; species uncultured Chloroflexus sp. The sequence continues at coordinate 1,807 of NZ_CALLJH010000060.1, read as the reverse complement.
CTCATCGAGTGATGCCCGGCTGGAATTGTCGGCGCCATCCGAGAGCAGTACAATCGCTTGGATCCGATCATCTGCTGCTGGCGGTAGTTTATCGAGCGTTTGCTTGCCTAGTATCAAAGCATCGAAGAGCGCTGTCCGTCCGCTAGCACGCATCTCTTGCACGGCTGTCTGCAAGGCAATCCGATTGTCAGTCAATGGTGCCATCGGTACTACGAGCCGTGCCGTTGAGTCAAATGTGATCAACCCAACCCGATCTTCGGGCAGAATGCGCAGGAGGAAGGTCTCGATACCGGCTTTGACCATCGTCAGTTTATCACCCTCCATCGAACCAGAAGTGTCAACAACGAGCACGATGTCAGCTCGCTTGCGGTTGAGCGACCACGAGTTCTTGACCGCAACGATCACCTCAGCCGAAGGTACGGCCAAGACGGTCTGTACCCCCTGCGGATCGACACCGAACGTCGGGCTAATCGGATCAGTCAGGGGAACGTTGGGATTGGCCGGGCGGAAACCCAACGACATCGCTGCACGCTGACTCTCTTCGGTGAGCAGAAATTCGTAGAACCGTTCGGCGGCAGCTCGTTCGTCGGCGGTGGCACTGGCCATAATGATGAAGGGGTTGTCGTGCCAGAAGGTGCCCTCGGCTGGATAAATAGCTACCAGCGGTGTCGGCGGCGGGTTGAATTTGTTGAAGTCGATGAGCGTGATCTCTTCCATTGGGAAGGCTGAGATGTAGCTCATGCCGAACTTCTTCATATTTTCGCTAAAAATCAAAGTGTTGTAGCCATAGTGCTTGATGCTGCGCCCTAGAGCACGGATGAAGCGGGTCGCCTCTTCGCTTTGCACATCGGCCACGGTCAGACCATCGCGTTTGCCGGTGGCGGCGTAGAACTCGGCGATCAACGTGCTGAGCGCAGTGGTGCTAATTTCTGGATCGGTGTGCCCCCACGAGAAGCGCCCCCATTCCGGGTGACCGAAACGACCCCAGCCTTGTGGATCATTGGTCAGATCGAGAATGTCCTTCCAGCCGATCGGCTTATTCGGCCAACCCATGGCCTCGGCCATCGGTTTCCACATCGCGATGACTACCGGTGTAAGCACGAGTGGCTTATTTGAAACCGCCACATTCTGATTGCCGGTCTCTTGCTTGAGCACTTCTAGCCACGTACTGGCCGAGGGTGTCCAGATGGTGACTTGCAACGTCCCGTTTTTGATCTCGGTGCGGGCTGCACCCGATGACTTATTGATTCCTTCAACGCGCACCCGGCGGTCATTGACCGTGATCCGCTGGTCGTTGAAACGGGCAATCTGCTCGGTCAGCCATTTATCCTTTTCGGGGCTGTAAGCGATGCTGATGGTGATCGTATTTGTGTCACCTTCGCTGAATAGTGACTCAATGTCACCACATCCGCTGAGAAGTGTAACAGTTAATACGAGCAGCGTGAGCAATTTGAACGGTCGCATAAGCATGAATGGCTCCTCTCAGGCTTCTTTGTTGCACGACTCCATGTATCCACTAGTTTATTAACAACATCAGGTGACGGGATAGCGAGTTGTGATGCTAGATCGAGTTGAAGGCCGTAGTCACGGTACCGACCAAACAGTGATGTCGAGTCATTCAGATCAATTGTTACTTGCGGGTGAGCCGGACGAAAGCCATATTCACGCATTGCAATGGTCTGCTCGGCAGCACTGAGCAGAAAGTCACGTAGTAAGCGTGCTGCTGCGCGTTCGGCATTCCCTACCCATGGCGCAGTGAGGATCGCATAGGGATGGTCGCTGACTATTGTTGTGGTAGGGTAGTAGA
>NZ_CALLJH010000059.1:0-56347 GCF_938091255.1 uncultured Chloroflexus sp. | reverse complement strand
GCGGAGCAGGCAAGATGCGCTGCGCCGGATGACGACGGGCCATTTGGTGCGGAGCGTGCCACGTGGGCCGTCCTCCGTGTCAACCGCGATGCGATTGACGATGGGGAGTATAGCAACTCTTGCCCGATTTGTCAAGCGGCTCGAGTCGCCGGAGATGCGTAGCCCTTTTTTGCTTTTCTAGTCAGCGAAAACGCTTTTGTTTCACTCGTGTTTCGGTCCAGTACGATCACGCAATGTTAATGAGATCTCGCAGGTACACCCTCTTTGCAGCTCATGCTATAATATATGGCAATAACGCCACTGTGAATAAAATCACCAGCAGACGCGCGCATATGCGCCAAGTGAAAGCGTAGGGAACAGTGAAAGAGTTCTTCCGCCTCAGCCGAAAAGGGTTTACCGGGCCCGATGATCAAGACAATGCCCAAATCCCGGACGATCTGTGGGTAAAGTGCAGCGAATGTCGCGAGCTGATTTACAAGAAACAGCTCAACGACAATCTCAAAGTCTGCCCGAAGTGCGGTCATCATATGCGCCTCAGCGCCCACGAGTGGCTCGGTCTGCTCGATGTCGGATCGTTTCGCGAGATGGATGCCAACCTGTTGCCGACCGACCCGCTCGGTTTTGTCGCTGCTGATGAAAGCTATGCCGCCAAATTGGCCAAAGCCCAGCAACGTACTGGTATGGCTGATGCCGTGATTTCTGGTGTCGGTGCGATCAGTGGTGTGCAACTGTGTGTCGCCGTAGGTGATTTCTCGTTTATGGGAGCGTCGATGGGCAGCGTCTACGGCGAGAAGATGGCCCGCGCCGCCGAGCGCGCCGCTGAGCTGGGGGTGCCGTTGTTGACGATTAATACGTCAGGCGGCGCGCGCCAGCAAGAGGGTGTGATCGGCTTGATGCAGATGGCTAAGGTGACGATGGCGTTGACCCGCTTGGCGGCTGCCGGCCAACCTCATATCGCTCTGTTGGTTGACCCATGCTACGGTGGTGTGACCGCTTCCTATCCGTCGGTGGCCGATGTTATTATCGCTGAACCGGGCGCTAATATCGGTTTTGCTGGCAAACGCCTGATCGAGCAGATTATGCGCCAGAAGTTGCCTGCTGGTTTCCAGACGGCTGAGTTTATGCTCGAACACGGGATGATTGATATGGTGGTGCCGCGCAGTGAGATGCGCGATATGCTGGCTCGCCTGCTTAAGCTCTACCAACAGCGGCCAGCTCCGGCAGCTAGGACCGATCAGCTCGCGGCGCGCCGCGCTACTCTCCCGCAGCCGATTATGTAAGATCACGCGAGGCACGGTATGGAAGAGACTCCTCCACAACAAACGATGACTCCGTGGGATCGCGTGCAGTTGGCGCGCCATCCTCAGCGTCCGCATACCCTCGATTATATCGCTGCTCTCTGCGAGGATTTTGTCGAATTGCACGGCGATCGGCGGTTCGGTGATGATCCGGCGATGGTCGGCGGGATGGCAACGTTTGCCGGCCAGACGGTGATGGTGATCGGCCACCAGAAGGGTAACGATACCCGCGAGAATATGCGGCGCAATTTCGGTATGCCTCACCCAGAAGGCTACCGCAAGGCGCAGCGGTTGATGCGCCACGCTGAGAAGTTTGGTTTGCCGGTGATTTGTTTTGTTGATACCCCCGCCGCCGATCCGACCAAGAGTTCGGAAGAGCGCGGGCAAGCCAATGCGATTGCCGAAAGCATTATGCTGATGACGACGTTGCGCGTGCCGAGCGTGGCCGTCGTCATTGGCGAGGGCGGCAGTGGTGGCGCGTTGGCGATCAGTGTCGCCGATCGCATTCTGATGCAAGAGAATTCGATCTATTCTGTTGCCCCACCCGAAGCGGCCGCTTCCATCCTCTGGCGCGATGCCGCAAAGGCGCCTGAGGCTGCCAAGGCCCTTAAGCTGACTGCCGCCGATCTCTTCGAGTTGCGCATTATCGATGAGGTGATTCCCGAACCTCCCGGCGGTGCTCATACTGACCGTCTTGCTGCTATCGCTGCGGTTGGTGAGCGGCTCCGCTTCCATCTGGCCGATCTGCAGCAGCGTGATCTTGATACGCTGCTGCGTGAACGGTACCAAAAGTATCGCTCAATGGGCCAGTATCAAGAGCAGCAGATGGATTTCTTTGCCCGCCGATCATGACCCTGAGGACAGCTTCGGCTCGTCTGCCTAACGATCGGGGCAGGGACAACGCAGCACGTTGTCCCTGCACTCTTTCCCCACGCGATCGGGTGCCGTTATCCGGCTTCCCCAATCAGCTCATCTGCTGCCGCCAACAATTGCGCGATCCGTTGTGGCGGCGTATTCTTGCTTTTGAGGTACAGTTCGAGCGCTTGCCGTGGCGTCAATCCCTCTCGCAACGCTTCCGCAACCCCGGCAAAGCGTTGGCGCACCGGTCGTTCCACATCAAATACAATGGCGGCAATTACGGCTGCGCCGGCTTCATGGAGCCACGTCCGCACTTGCTCTTCGCGGAGCAGTGGGGTCTGCTCGCGCCCAAGCTGCACTTCGACGCGCACCACCGCATCACGCACATCGTGACGCTCGATCGCCGTCCGTAATGCTGCCGCCGGATCACTGCTCCGACGAAGATCACGTTCAATGCTGACAAACGGACGCGCGTTTAACGGCACAAAGCGCCAGCGCGCTTGGCCCGGCGCTAATTCCACGAAGACACAGCCTTTTGGTTCGTCGCGCTCGCCAAAATCGATCCGTTCGATACTGCCGGGATAGACGATCGGCGGCTGTTCACCTAACGCTTGATGGCGGTGAATATGGCCCAACGCGACATAATCGACGCCGGGATGGGTTAACGCCGAGCGCGGCAGGCTTAGATCACGGCCAAGAAGCATAGCTCGTTCTGAACCCAACTGGGCGCCTTCCACCGTTCCGTGAAAGGCAATGATGGTAGGCAGGTTGGGGTCGCGTTGAGCTACCGCATGCTCAATAAAATCGGCCAACCGGCGGCTCAATTCGTCCTCGATCGTTGCAAACGACGCACCGGCCATTTCTTCGCGGGCCAGCAACATTTGGCGCGTTACCCACGGCACGGCAATCAATTGCACCTCGCCGTTGCGGGTGATAATCCGGTGTCGGCGCAGCCGGTCGGCTACCGTCACCCCGTCGAGCGCCAGCGTGGCAAAGATCTCGACCGAGTGCGCTTTGCCTTGCGCTGGCGAAATATCATGGTTACCGGTGAGAATGACCACCGCGACACCTGCCTCGCGCAATCGCCGGATGCGGGTGGCAAATTCGCGTTGGACTGTCGGGTTGGGGGTGCGGTTTTTGTAGATATCTCCCGCAATGAGGCAGAGATCGATCTGGTGATCGAGGCCTATACTTATCGCTTCATCAAGCCGGTCGAGATAGTCGATTAGGCGCGAGTGCAGCCCGCGGCGCGGATCAAGTGCGCCGTAGTTTTCGACGCCGAGGTGCAGATCGGCGAGATGGAGCATGCGGATCATCGTGATCACTCCATGCGTTGGGTGAGAGTGACTCACTGCGTCGTTCCTGACATTGTGCTCTGACCTGTCGCTACCCTCTAAAACTGGCCAGCGAAATGGCAGGCGACCCAGTGGCCTTTGCGCTTCTCTTCAAACGCCGGCTCCTGCTCTTTGCAGATGCTCTTGGCGATCCAGCAGCGCGGGTGAAAGCGGCAGCCGCTTGGCGGATTGATCGGGCTCGGCACATCTCCCTGCAACACGATCCGCTCGCGCTTCACCATCGGATTGGGATGCGGGATCGCCGAGATGAGCGCTTTGGTATAGGGGTGTAGCGGCTCGCGGAACAGTTCGGCGCTGGTCGTTAATTCGACCACTTTCCCCAGATACATCACCCCTACCCGATCAGAGATGTGCTCAACCACGGCCAGATTGTGGGCGATGAAGAGGTACGTCAGGCCGAACTCACGCTGGAGGGAGCGCAGCAAATTGAGCACCTGCGATTGGATCGATACATCGAGGGCCGAAACCGGTTCATCACAGACGATCAGCTTTGGTTCCATGATCAGCGCGCGGGCAATGCCGATGCGCTGGCGCTGGCCACCCGAAAATTCGTGGGGGAAGCGGGTCATATGCGAGGCGCTCAAACCGACTTTCGCCAGCACTTCCCGCACGCGCTCGCGCCGTTCAGCCGGTGTGCCGATGCCGTGAATGACCAACCCTTCGGCCACACTCTCGCCAATCGTAATGCGCGGGTCAAGCGAAGCGTAAGGGTCTTGGAAGATAATCTGCATATCGCGGCGCAGCGCTTTCATCGTTCGACCGTTAGCCCGCATCACATCTTGGCCTTCAAAGATGACCTCACCCGCCGTTGCTCGTTCGAGCCGCAACACCGTGCGCCCAGTAGTTGTCTTGCCACAGCCGCTCTCACCCACCAGCCCGAGCGTTTCGCCGCGCTTGACGGTAAAGCTGACATCATCAACTGCGCGCACCTCAGCGATGGTGCGGCGCAAAAAACCGCCTTTGATCGGGAAGTATTTCTTGAGATTACGCACCTCAAGCAGGATATCATCTGCCGGTTGCACCACCGGAGTAGTCATGGTCTCGCTCCATCGTATCGTCATAACCAAGACGTTGTGCTGGACGGCGTCTTGGCGTCAATCTTTATACAGCCAGCACCGCACGCGCCGGTTTGCGCCTAGCTCGATCATCGGCGGCGGCTGGTCGCATTTCTCAAACCGTTTGCTGCACCGCGATGCGAAACGGCACCCTTTAGGCGGATTGATCAAGCTCGGCACCGTACCGGGAATGACCTCCAACTCCTCGCGTTCATCGCCAAGTATCGGCATCGAGTTGAGCAGGCCGCGGGTGTAGGGGTGCTTGGGATCGCTAAACAGCGACTGCACATCAGCGTATTCAACCACTTGCCCAGCGTACATTACCACCACACTATCGGCCATCTCGGCGATCACGCCCATATCGTGCGTAATCAGCATAATCGCCGTCTCGATCTTCTCGCGCAGTTCGCGCATCAGGTCAAGGATCTGGGCCTGAATCGTCACATCAAGCGCGGTGGTCGGCTCGTCAGCGATCAGTAATTCAGGGTTGCAGGCTAGGGCCATCGCGATCATCACGCGCTGGCATTGCCCACCCGATAGCTCATGAGGATACTGGCGCATCCGTCGCTGCGGGTCGGGTAACCCCACCATCGACAGCAGCTCGATACAGCGTTTTTGCGCCTCTTCGCCCTTGAGACCCTGATGGATTTCGAGTGTCTCGATAATCTGGTCACCCACCCGGAAGACCGGATTGAGCGCTGTGGTCGGCTGCTGGAAAATCATTGCAATCCGGTCGCCGCGGATCTTGCGCATCTCTTCGGAGTCAAGGTCGAGCAGATTAACTCCGTCGAAGATAATCTTGCCTTCGACAATCCGGCCGGGCGGGCTTACTAAGCGCATAATCGAAAGCGAGGTCACGCTCTTTCCTGACCCCGACTCACCGACGATGCCGAGGGTTTCGCCGCGGCGCAAGGTAAAATCTACCCCATCGACCGCTTGCACGATGCCATCTTCGGTAAAGAAATAGGTTTTCAAACCTTCCACGCGCAGCAGTTCAGCGCCACGCCGGCCGGTTGGGCGCGCTGCGCCCGCTACAACACGAGACTCGGTTGCCACAGGTACTCCGTATCATTATCTTGGGCGTGCCCGTTGCTTAGCCGCGCTGGCGCGGATCGAGCGCGTCACGCAGACCATCACCAATATAGTTAATCGCAATCGATGCGATCAAGATCGGCATCGCCGGAATGAGCGGCATCCACGGGTACTGGAACATATAGCTTTGGGCATAGTCCAACATATTGCCCCACGTTGGCGTTGGGTCTTGAATGCCGAAGCCAAGGAAGCTTAGCGCCGACTCGGCGACCAGCGTGCCGTTCACGCCGAGGGTAAAATCGACGATCATTGGCGGTAGGGCATTGGGGAAGACATGGCGAAATAGAATGCGCGCATTGCTCGCGCCGAGAGCGCGGGCCGACTCGATGTAGACATTCTCGCGCACCGAGAGCACCATGCCGCGCATTAGCCGGGCCGTGCCGGTCCAACCAAAAAAGGCGAGCACCAGAATCACGGCGAAAATAATGCGCGCCTCACGTTCTGACACTGCGAAGAGAAAAGCAAGGAACGAGGCCCCCCCCGCTGGTAGTGGGACTGCATTGATATTTTGTACCAAAATAGACGACAAAATGAGTAGTAGTAAGAGTGTCGGAAATGTAGCAACAATTTCTAGAAAGCGACTGATAATCGTATCAACCCAGCCGCCAAAATATCCGGCTAGCATTCCCAACAAAATGCCAATTGTTGAGGCAATGAGCGTTGCGGTAAACGCTGTACCGAGTGACACGCGCGAAGCGTATAGTAAACGAGTGGCATAATCGCGACCAAGGTGATCGGTGCCGAGAATATGCAAACCGTCATCGGCATCGCGGCCCATCGGTGTGAGAAAGCGCCCGGTAAGATTTGGCTCATCACGCTCGTAAGGCGCAATCAATGGAGCTGCCGCCGATAGCAACAGTAAAACGGCAAGCAACCCGACACAAAACATCGCTAGCCGGTGGCGGCGAAAGCGCCGGAAGACAATTGCCCACTGCCCTTCCGATCGTCGGGGTGCAGCCTCTTCAAGTGGCACGGCAGTCGTGCTAGTGGCCATGCAACTTCTCCTCGTGAACGTCTTGATTACCGGCGATAGCGCCGGCAAAACATCATTAGGTCAAGCGAATGCGCGGATCGACCACCGTATACAAGATGTCGGTGATCAAAATGCCAATCAACAACAAAACGACGTTGATGATCAACAACGCCATCACCACATTATAATCATTGCGGCCAAGGGCATCGATAAACAGGCGCCCAATTCCCGGCCAGTTAAATACGGTCTCGGTGATCAGCGCACCGCTGAAGAGCGCAACCAGAATGCCGGCCAACAAGGTGACAAACGGGATGAGTGAATTGCGCAGGGCGTGCTTCAGAATCACCACCCGCTCAGCAACGCCTTTCGCCCTTGCCGTGCGCACATAATCGAGGCTCAGCACCTCAAGCATACTCCCACGCACGAAGCGGCTCCAGCCGGCGATATTGATAAAGGTTAATACGCCACACGGCATCAGGAAGCGTAAAAATCGATCAAGAAATGATCCGGCTTGCACAGTGCCGATCAGCGGGATTGTATAATCACGTACTCCTACTGCATCACCGGGGGGGAGGTAGGGCAATCCAGCGTTCTTAGCTAACACCGAGAAGAGCAAGATCGCGAAGATGCCAAACACAAAGCTTGGAAGTGATGCGCCAATGAAGGCCAGTGTCGTCATCACATAGTCAAAGCGCGAGTATTGGCGTACCGCTGAGTAAACGCCAATCGGTACCGCAATGAGGATCGAGAGCAAGATCGATGCCCCCATCAGGTAAAGCGTATAGGGCAAACGGGTCATAATCAGATCCGCAACCGGCCGTCCGCGCAGCATAACCTGCGATGTACCAAAATCACCAAAGACGATCCCACGACTCACCTTGCGCCCTTCAAGGTCAGCCATCGTTACCGGCACCTCACACCCCTCTTCGCGTACCTCCACCCGTCCATCCGGGTAACGCAGACGCACTTGGCCGGGCACAGCACACCCAATCTGCCAATTGGCTCCAATACCGCCGGGCAGTGGCCCCGCTGGCCAGCCGATAAGCCAACGAGTAAAACGGAAGGGCAAATAGATATCCAATTCAAATCGCTCGCGCACGCGGCGAATATCTGCTTCTGTAATTCGATTTGGCCCGGCATTTTGTCGTTCGGCCAGCAATTGATCAATCGGCCCGCCGGGCACCAAATACAACATGCCATAGGCGCAAATTGCCGCTACTAGTGCCACCAAGAACATTTGCATAAAGCGGCGGGCAAGATAACCTGCCATAGTAATACTCCTGAACGTTGGGGAACGATCGATCGTGGCCGGCTGCGCGAGGTCACGATTGTCAAGCAGCTCTCGTTAGTCGCATTGCGCCGTTGTGTTCACCCATAGAGCAGGCGCGGCGATGGGCAACGATCTGCCCATCGCCGTGCCGGTTACCGGCCAATTCAATCGCTTACTTGGTGAAGAGGTTCATGTCGATGTGCTCCCACGTCGGGCTGGGCACCACGAAGGCTTGGATCTCGCCGCGGTTACCGGCCTCGATCACGGTCTGCACTTCAGCGCCGGCACCTAACGTCTCGCTGCCTAGCACGTCAACTTCGCCGGTCAGCAACTGGGCCACCGCCTGATTAGTATCGGCGATGAACTTGATGATCACCCGCTTGATCTTGACCTCGCCCTTGTAGTAATTGGGGTTGGCCTCAAACGTCATGCTCTGGCCCTTGGCCCACTCCTTGAGGACATAGGGGCCAGTGCTTAGCGGTCGCTCGATAATCTCGGGCAGGGTCTGCCACTCTTCCGCCGGCACATCTGCCAGCTTGCGGCCGTCACTCAACACCTGATGCGACGGGTAGTAGCCCAACGAACCGGTGAAGTAGGTCGGCCACTGCACACCGGGGTGGAAGGTGACGGTGTACTCGGTGTCGCTGATGAAGTCAACCTTAGCGATCGACTCGCAGAAGGTCAGCGACGTAGCACCCGACTTCGGATCACAGTTGATCTTGTAGGCAAGTTCGAAGTCAGCTTTCTTGAGCGGCTCACCGTCTTCCCACGTGATGCCCGAAATCCACTTGTCAGTGACGGTCAATTGCTTCATCTTGACCGTGCCGCCCTGATACGTGATCGTCTCGCCATCGGCAGTCGTGATCTCAATGCCGGGCGCCAACGGCTTCGCTTCACCATCGGTCGTCCAGACAATATCACCCTCTTTGACTTCGACATCGACGTTAGTAGCGCGGCCGTTCTCGATCGTCGAGAGACCATCGAGACCCACCGGCTGGTAGTCATAATCGTAAGAGGTGGTCGACGGCACGCCAAGCAGGTTCACCGCGACACGCTGCACCGCTGCGCTCTCGATCAAGCTCCACATCGTCTGCGGCTCTTGGGTGAAGCCGAGCACAATGGTGTCGCCGCCATCAGACAGCTCCCACTCATCAGCATTGGCAGTGTAGTACTCGGTCGGATTCGGCTTGAAGTTCACCAGCCGTTTGCTGGCGGCATACGCCTCAAGCCGGTTGAAGAGCGGCAGGCTCACCATGTCTTTGGTGAACTCTTCTTGCACGATTGCGTACTGGCGGATGCGCTCGGCGCGGTCGAGCGTGTTGTTCGCGGCGATAATCGCACGGCTTGCCCGCTCATTGCACCAGCCCATGTAGTTCTGGCCGTTCCAGTTATTAGAAGCCAGCGGAATCTGGTTGCAAGAGTACAGTGTCTGACCACCCGGATCGGCTTGACCAACCCACGCGAAGGCGCCTAGCTCAAAGTCGCGGCGGCGTAGGCCGGTGCTGCTGCCGAACCACCACGAGGCTGGAGCGTAGGTTGGAATAACCTGAATACCACACGCCGCCATCTGGCGAATGAAGACAGCCGACCACGTCTGGCGGAATTGGGCATTGGTGGTGGTGAAGCTCAATGCCAGCGGTTCGCCGTTAGCATTGGTGCGGATCGGGCTGCCCGTCCAGCCGGCTTCCTCGAGCAGGGCCTTGCCTTTGTCGGGGTCAAACGGGTAGACCGTGATGTTCTCCTTCGCCGCCGCCCAGTGTGCCTTCGGCAGGAAGGTGTCCATCAACAGCTCCTGCTGCTGCTCGGGCGTCAGGTAAGGATAAACCGACTGAATCAGCTCGGGGCGATTGGTGCAGTAGGCAATCGCCTGTCGCACGCGCACATCGCTCAGAATCGGGTGCGGGGTGGTGTACTGCTCAGCCTTGACCTCCTCGGTCACGACGACCGTCTCACGGACTGTCTCGCGCACCGGCTCGGCCGTCTGCAAGACTACCACCGTCTCGCGGATGACCTGCGGCTGGGCAGTGCCGCCACAAGCCGCCAGCATCGGAACTATCATCGCCATCACCATCGCGACGGCAACGATTCGCTTGGTAAAGCTAGCCATCTGTCTGTGTCCTCCTTAAATCTGAGGGCAACGGAACGAACGATTTCCAATCTCTTGCCAAGCATCGCTATCGAACGGCCGCGCCATTGCGTTCATTCTTCGCCGCATCACCTCCTTTCTCCATCCTCCACGCCATTTGTCCGATAATCATATCAGCCCGCGGCTGATGTACGAGCGAAGGCTATGTAAGCCAGCATACGTGGACCAGAATAGCATGAGGCGAGGTGCGGCGACGATCGACAGGTGTTGGTAAGAAACTGTACATCGTTAGGCGGGATTATAACGGTTCTGTAAGCGACTGTCAACTTTATCAACGAATTGGTAACCAACCAACGAACGGCGCTAGTGCATGCTCTTCTTTCGCGCAATCTTGCGCGACACCGCTGGCCATGTTATGATCGAGGCGCTGACGGCTCAAAGGATAGCGATATCAGGATTGGTATGCCCGCCTCGTCGTCTCACCCGCTCATTCTTGCTTCTGCCTCACCCCGCCGGCGCGAGTTGCTCGCCTACCTTGGCGTGGAATATACGTGTCTAGCTAGCCCGGCTGAAGATCATCCTGTGCCGGCACCGGCTGATCTAGTGGCGGCTTTGCCGCCGTTGCCGGAACTCTTGCCAATCGATGCGCATCCCACACTCGTTGCTTGGCGCAAAGCGGCTGATATTGGCCGGCGTCATCCTGATGCGATCGTGCTGGCGGCCGATACCGAAGTGGTGATTGACGGGATGGTGTTGGGCAAACCGCGTGACGAAGACCATGCCTGTGCAATGATCCGGCGCTTGGCCGGGCGCGCGCACACGGTTCTGACCGGTTTGTGCCTCTTGTTGCCCCAAGCAGCCGATTGTAGCGGGGTGGTGTATGCTGGGCGGCAGATCTTGTTTGACCTTGTTGCCAGTCGGGTGCGTTTCCGCGCGCTGAATGATGACGAGATCACTGCCTACGTAGCCCTCGGCGAGTCACTGGATAAAGCTGGCGGTTATGGTTTACAAAGCGGTGGCGCGGCATTGATTGACTCAATTGAAGGCAGCTATACCAATGTGGTAGGATTACCGCTGCCGGCAGTGGCGCGCCTGCTCCGCGCTGCCGGGATGGAAGTGCCCGTTGAGCCGGTTGAAGCATATCTCAGATGGCTGCGCAGTCAGGGAAAGGAACCGGCGCCATGGCCAACCCAACCGTAAAATTGTTGATCGTGGATGACCATCCGCTGTTCCGACAGGGGGTGCGCTGGGCGTTATCCCACGAACCGGGCATCCAGATTGTAGGTGAAGCGGGTAATGGTGAAGAGGCGTTGCGCTGGCTGGCGCAAGTTGACCCCAATCTCGAACCAAATGTAATGCTGGTCGATCTCAATCTGCCGGGCATGAGCGGTTTGGAATTGACCCGGCAGGTGCGCCGTCAGTACGCTAGTATTGCCGTCGTGATGCTGAGCATGCACGAGAGCGATGAAGCGGCGTTTAACGCTTTGCGCGCCGGCGCTGCCGCTTACCGCTCGAAAGATATCAAGCCGGCCGCTTTGGCCGATATCCTGCGGCGTGTGGCGCGCGGCGAGTATGTGATTAATGATGTCTTAACCGAAGAGCCGCGTGTCGCTAGCCGGATCCTCTCGCAGTTTCGCAGTCTGCCCGAAGTGCAGATGGTTGCCGAAGATCTTGGCTTGCAAATTTTTACGCCGCTAAGCGAACGCGAGATCGAGGTGCTGGAGCGCATCGCTGCCGGCAGCAGCAACAAGGCGATTGCCGATGAATTAGGCATTAGCACCCAGACGGTCAAGAATCATATTTCGTCGATTTTGCGCAAATTGTCGCTCAATGACCGCACGCAGGCGGTGATCTTCGCCCTGCGCCGCGGCTGGATCGAGACGCCGCAAAACATTCAGCCGGGTGAACCAGAAGCGTAAATCGGCTTGCAAATATGGGTGGCATCCATACCGGGCGCCGCTGCCTCGTCAAACCGCATTAGAACACCGACGTCCGCTCGGCTAATTTCTGATTGATAGTATTTTGAATCGTCTCGCGCACCTGTTCCGACAGTTCCAGCACTGTGATCGGATCATTGGCAGCATCGGGGCCGTAGCTGGTTGTATCGATCGGCGGGCAGAAGGTAATCGACCAGCGCGTTGGCAGCGGAATGACGCCCAGCAAGCCGAACCACGGAAAGAATGGGGTGAGCGGAAAGTAGGGGAAACCGAGCAGTTTGGCGATCCCTTCGGCATTGGCAAACATCGGATAGATCTCTTCTGCGCCGACTACGGCGACCGGCACAATCGGCGCTTGGGTGCGGAGCGCGGCTTGCACAAAGCCGCCGCGGCCAAAGCGGGCCAGCTTGTAGCGATCTTTGAAGAGCTTACCTACCCCCTTTAACCCTTCGGGAAAGACACATACCAGCTCATCGTGCTCGAGTAGGCGAATGGCATTTTCTGGAATGCCGGGTACTTGACCTAATGCGGCGAGCGTTGGCGCAATCACTGGCAGGGTCGTGAACCAGTGCAGGTGGAGCGAGCGCACAATTCGCTCGTTTTGGGCTGGATGGTCATAAACGACAGCGGTCGCGATCATCGCTCCATCCCACGGCAATACGCCGCTGTGGTTAGCGACCAACAACGCCCGACCTGCAGCCGGCACATGCTCCAGCCCGCTGGCCTGTACCCGCCACCACGTATGGTACATAAACGAGAGAAATGGCCGAGCGATCTCGATAATCTCGCGATCCATGCCGAAGGGATCGGTTGTGTACTCGCCCCGCTGCCGGCGCTGAATAAAGTTGATCTGTTCGTCAATCTGATACCGCAGCACCATCCCGATCCCCTTCCAAAAATCGGGATCGAGGTAATCGCGCAGGTCAACCCCCTGTAACAGACTATTGACCCGCTCGACCTGTTCATTGGTCATGCGCTGGAGATTCTCGCCAATCAACCGTACCACGCCGGCGGCGAAATTGCCAAGGGCGGCTTGCGAGCCGGATTGCTGTTCGCTCTGCTGGCGAATATCAATCTCGACCTCAAATAACTGTTCAGCCGAACGGCGTGAGGAGGTCGACTCATCCCATCCGATCGCCGTTGGTGCCGGATCAACCGGATCGGCGGGAGTTGCATGCTCATGCGGAGCGCTGATGGGTGGCGTTTCGACCGGATCGGTGGACGCTGCGTGCTCAGGCGGAGTGCCGGTGGGTGGCGGTGTCTCGATTTCCATCTCAACCGCCACCGATCGCGCGCGGCCCCGGCGGGGACGGCGTGGCTCTCCCGGATCGCTGGTTGGCGGAGTAACCGGCTCGTCGTTCATTCTACCCGTCTCCTGCGGTTGAGAAACTCGTTCAACGCGCGCGAAGCTGCGGCGTATTCTTCTTCCGGTGACAGCGGCTTGAGGGTGTCAAGCGCGGTTACCATATCATACTTCGCCGCCCATCCCAACTGACGGCAAGCGCGTTGCGGATCGATAGTGCAGTGGTAGCGCAAGTAGTCAACCTCAAATGGCCAGCCCGGCGGCGGTTGATTATCGAACAGCGGTCCTATGGTCGCTGTTGGTTGCTTCCCTAACCGCCGGATCACTTGGCTCAGCGGCATTGGCTGTTCAGGCGCGAGATTAAACGCCCCCCCGACCGGTTGGTTCACAGCGGCGACCATGGCGTAAGCGGCATCATCGACGTGCAGCAACTGGATCATGGGATCGAAGCCAAACAGCAACTGGGGTGATGGCGAGCGCAGATACTTCATCACTGGGCCATCTTGGCTTAGCAACGGCGCATAGCGTAACACTGTCACCGTTATCTGGGGATGGCGCGCGGCAAAATCGGCCACGACTTGCTCGACTTCGCCGAGGGTGCGCAACAGACCACGGCTATGGATCGTCTTGATGGGGCGTTCTTCGGTGATCAAGAGCGGATTGAGCGGGCTAGCGCCATAGATCCAGCCGTGGCTGCGCACCATAACATGGCGCACCCCTGCTGCCCGGCAAGCGCCAAGCAGCTCCATTGTCCCGATCACATTCTGCTGCACGGTCGTCTCGTGATCGGGCAATGGCCCATCAAAACCGAGCAGATCAAGATGGATCACGGTCTCAATGTGCTCAGTGCGCAGCAATTCGAGCATCTGCTTGCGATCAAGGCGGGCCACAAGCCAATCGGCGTGCCCGATAGGCCCTTCGGGCGGTCGTCGGCCCAGCACAATCACCTCATGCTGCTGGCTCAGCAATTGCGCTGCCCGCACGCATAACATTCCAGTCGAGCCATTAATCAGCACCCGCGTCATGGCAACATTCCACATTCTCGCGCAGCCAGCGCTCAAGCTCTTCCCGATCCATATCACCGTGACTCAACGCGTGGAACACCCAGCCAATCTCATCAGGCCCGACTTCGGGCCGCAAACTCGCGCCATTCAGGGCGAGGAAGCGCAACAAACTGACAAAGGCTGTCGCTTCATTGGCCGAATTGAACGGATGGTGCTTCACAAGCATAAAGGTGAGCACTGCGGCCTTACTGCACAGATCGGGGTAGAGTTCCGCCCCAAAGAGGATCTGACGCGGCGCATGCAACACCATCTGCAACCGATCTTGGCTTTTGATACCGAGCAAACCGCCATATCGCTCGATCACAAAGGTATGTAAATCGAGCACATCGTCTTGAGTAAGATAGACGATCGGGGTCGCTTCTTCGTCCAACATAGCGCTCATCCCATCGTCCTGCGCTGATTGACGCGGCTAGCGCCGATCCAAACTGGCCCGGCGCAATGATGCCGTTCTGCCGCATCAATCGCTACACCCTCAGATACCGACAATCTGCCGGAAGGCCCGATCGTACTGATCGCACACCGCCTCGGCCCAAGCGCGCAAATGTGGACTCATAGGCCGGCGGATCAGCAACTCGCGTTCGGTAAAGACCAATTCGATCACCTCTTCTTCGCCGAGGCCAATCGCCTCGATCCAGCGTTGCACTACCGCCGGCAAACTCTCACGCTCGACCGTAAACGAGCGGGGCATACGCGCCTCCTTTCCGGTTACGGTTTGCCAGCACCGCTCACTCAATCGGATCGTTCCCGCAAATGCGGGAAAAGGATCACTTCACGAATCGTCGGCTGGTCAGTCAGCACCATCACCAGCCGGTCAATCCCGATGCCAAGGCCGCCGGTGGGGGGCATGCCATAGCGCAGCGCATTGATAAAGTCTTCGTCCATCTGGTGCGCCTCTTCATCGCCGGCGGCGAAAGCGCGCAACTGCTCGCGGAAGCGTTCTTCCTGATCAAACGGATCGTTCAGCTCGGTGAAGGCGTTGCCGATCTCCATCCCGGCGATAAAGGCTTCAAACCGTTCGGTGAAATCGGGCCGGCCGGGAATGCGCTTGGCCAGCGGTGACATCGCCACCGGATAGTCAATGATAAACGTGGGTTGGAAGAGATGGGGTTGAACGAATTCAGAGAAGAGTTCATCAACCTGCTTAGCCCACGATGCCTTGCGATCCACGCGCAAGCCGCGATCAGCGATTGCCGCGTGCAGCGAGGCCAGATCCGGATGCTGAGTAATATCGATCCCGGTGCGTTCGGCGATCGCATCAGCCATTGCAAGGCGTGGCCACGGCGGGCGAAACTCAAGCTCGCGGCCCTGATAGGTGATCGTGGTCGTACCATGCACCGCATAGCAAATCTCATCCAGCATCTCTTCGACCAGCGCCATCATAGCGTGATAATCGGCATACGCCTGATAGCACTCCATCATCGTAAACTCGGGGTTGTGCGAGCGATCAACCCCCTCGTTGCGGAAGTTTTTGCCGATCTCGTAGACGCCGGGGAAGCCGCCGACAATCAACCGCTTGAGATAGAGCTCAGTCGCGATGCGCAGATAGAGATTCTGGCCGAGCGCATTGTGATAGGTAACAAACGGACGCGCGGCAGCGCCGCCGTAGAGCGGCTGCAAGACCGGCGTCTCTACTTCAAGAAAGCCGCGTTCGTCAAGCACACGGCGCATCGTACTGATTATGCAGGCGCGGGCGCGAAAAATATCGCGCCGCTCACGATTCACAATCAGGTCAAGGTAGCGTTGACGATGGCGCTCTTCCACATCTTGCAGACCGGCCCACTTTTCCGGTGGCGGGTTAATCGTCTTTGCCAGAACCGCCAACTCACGCACAAACAGCGATCGCTCGCCGGTTTTCGTGCGGCGGAGCGTACCGGTCGCTTGGACGATATCAAACGTGTCGAGCTGATCGCGAAACCGCTCGAACCACTCATCGCCGATGTCAGCCCGGCTGAGCCAGAGTTGGATTTCGCCACTCCCATCTTCAATATGGGCAAAAGCGATCTTGCCCATGACTCGTCGCGCGCCGATGATGCGCCCGGCGAGAGTAATCACCGTTTCGGCAGCGGCCAATTCATCAAACGCAGCCAATGCAGCGCCAATGGTATGGCTGCGGTAGCAGCGGGGCGGAAAGGGATCAATTCCGGCGGCGCGCAACTGTTCAAGCTTGGCGGCGCGTTGGGCTTGTAAGTCGTTTAATTCCATACTGAAAGAATCGATACCATTTTACCGGCGCATTCCGCCAGCACCGGCGCTCCTCTCCCCATTATACCGGAAAACAGCACGGGCGAGGCCTGCCTCGCCCGTGCCCAGCCGGCGTACAATGGCTGCTAACGCACCTTAAGGATCGTCAATTTCATCACGCCAGAAGGAGTATGCACCGTCACCTTATTGCGGGCGCGCTTGCCAAGCAGCGCAGCGCCGAGCGGCGACTCGTTCGAGATGCGGCCTTGGCGCGGGTTGGCTTCGGCGCTGCCGACAATCGTCCACGTCTCTTCCGAGCCGTCGTCTTCAAACCGGACGGTTACGGACGAGCCGACCCGCACCTCGCCGTTGCTCACCTGATCTTCATCGATCAATTCAGCGCGCGAGAGTAGGTGCTTAAGTTCGCGAATTCGACCTTCGAGCAAGGCTTGCGCTTTCTTCGCGTCTTCGTATTCGCCGCTCTCAGAGATGTCGCCCAATTCTTTGGCCGCGGCAATCCGCTCAGCGATCTGCTTGCGTTCCACAGTCATTAGGTACTCAAGCTCCGCTTCAAGGCGGGCGCGACCTTCGCGAGTCAGGTACGTCGGCTTGTCTGTCATCACTACTGCCTCTACACTGCCCATTCCGCACAGCCGGGCGGACGGGGAATCTCAATATAAAAAGAATAACTGAGAGCATATCTCTCAGTCGTGGCTGGGAGTGCTTTCGCAGCCTACCCCATACCTTGCCACAATTATATGTGGTTGCGCGCAATTTGTAAAGACGGTTTGCATATCATGGAATACTCGCACAGATATGCTATAATCGAATGGTAGATCATAGGTGTTGGGGAACTGAGGAGCAATGGCTTCACGCAGCGGCAACAAATCAACCGGCAAGCGGCGCGCTACAGGCAGCCGCAGCCGCAAGAGCGGTGCGAGGGCGAGCTGGGCCATCTCGTTGCGCCCCGAACATCAGCGTGAGCTGTTTGCGCTGGGTCTGATCCTGATCG
Organism: uncultured Chloroflexus sp.; assembly: GCF_938091255.1. Lineage (NCBI taxonomy): Bacteria > Bacillati > Chloroflexota > Chloroflexia > Chloroflexales > Chloroflexaceae > Chloroflexus > uncultured Chloroflexus sp. The sequence goes on along the minus strand of NZ_CALLJH010000059.1, from coordinate 38,863 downwards.
CTGTCGTTACAATTATTTTTGTGTTCACCGGTGAAGCCGGCGGGGTGGGCAGCCTGTACCTCAACGGTGTACGCTCGTTGTTCGGCGCCGGAGTTTTCTTTGTGCCGCTCACCCTCTTTTTAATCGGGATCGCCATCCTCTGGCAAGAGCGGATGAGTGATGCTAGCCTGAGCGGGGCCAATGTGTTGGGCACCATACTGGTGCTGTTAGCAATGCTTGGTCTGCTCGAAGTGCCGGTGCATGATATTCTGATCGCCGATCGCTTTAATGAGGGCGGCGGCTTGATTGGGTATTGGCTGCTCGAGGCGTTGCAGTTTGCCATTGGCCGGATCGCGGCGGTAGTGGTGATTTTGGCGTTGGGGTTGGCCGGTTTGCTACTGACCTTTAATTTGACCGTGCGCGAACTGGTGTTGGGGATGGTCGAGCGCACCGCTGCCTTTTGGCACATGCTCTGGAGCGCGCCGCGCCGTCCGGCTGCCCCTGTCAACATGCCGCGCCGTTCGCTGGCCGATTTAATCTTTACGCTACCGCCCCAAGGCGAGGCCGATGATATTGTGCCGACGCCGATTGCCGCCCGTCCGACGCGGGCGAGCCTGTTTAAGCTCCCTACTCCGGAGTTACTGCCCCCTGCCGAACCGGCGAAACCGGCCAGCGCGCCAGCGGTGAGGACATCGCCAGCCAAGCCGGAACCGGTGCAAGAGGTGGTGCAAGAGGCGCTTGACGGCTTCGAGATTTCGCCAGTGCGGCGGGCGTGGCCGTTACCGTCGCTTGATCTACTACTCGAGCGTTCGAGTGAAGGCGGCATTACCGACGAAGAACGTCGTCTCAAAGCGCGCGTGATCGAGGAGACATTGGCTAGCTTTAAAGTAGAAGCGCGGGTGGTGGGCGTCAATACCGGCCCGGCCGTGACCCAGTTTGAGCTGCAGCCGGCGGTTGGGGTGAAGGTGGCTAAGATTACCACGCTCGAACGCGATCTGGCGCTCGCACTGGCGGCACCGTCGATCCGGATCGAGGCCCCCATTCCGGGTAAGAATGTCGTCGGTATCGAGATTCCCAACAGTGCGATCTCGACGGTTTCGCTGCGCGAGGTGCTCGATAGCGAGGAGTATGAGTTGCACCGCGGTCGGCTTAAGTTGCCGCTGGGTAAGGATGTCAGTGGCACGCCGGTGATTGCCGATTTGACCAAGATGCCGCACCTGTTGGTAGCCGGCGCCACCGGTTCGGGCAAGTCGGTGGCGATTAATGCGTTCTTGTGCGGCCTATTGCTGAAACATACGCCTGACGAGCTGAAACTAATCTTGATCGACCCCAAGATGGTCGAGATGATTGTCTACAATCGCATTCCGCACCTGCTGTCGCCGGTCGTCACTGAGGTGGAGCGGGTGGTACCAACGCTCAGGTGGGTGACCCGCGAGATGGAACGCCGCTATAAGGTGTTTGCCAAGCATGCATGCCGGAACATTGATAGCTATCGCCAATTGATGCGCAAACAGGCCGATCTTGAGCCAATGCCCTACATTGTGATCGTGATCGATGAGTTGGCTGATTTGATGATGATGGCTCCCGATGAAGTTGAGACGTATGTCTGCCGTTTGGCGCAGATGGCCCGCGCCACTGGCATTCATCTGATTATCGCCACTCAGCGCCCGTCGGTTGATGTGATTACCGGCCTGATCAAGGCAAACTTCCCTTCGCGCATCGCCTTTGCTGTGACCTCGCAAGTCGACAGCCGGGTCATTCTCGACGTTCCCGGCGCTGAACATCTGCTTGGCCGTGGCGATATGCTCTACATGGCGGCTGACTCGGCGAAGCTGGTGCGGATTCAGGGTACTTACGTCGCCGATCGTGAGGTTGAGCGGATCGTTGATTTTTGGCGCAAGGCGGCGCCGCCCGATGAGGCGAAGCTGGAGGAGCTGAAGCCGAGCGCAAGCGAGACTCAACCCGCCGCCAGCGGTGAGAGCTTCCAACCCCCCGCCGAGTTCCTCTCGACCGCCGAGCAAGACGAATTGCTGCCGCAAGCGATTGCGCTCGTCTCACAACATCAGCGTGCATCAGCCTCGCTCTTGCAGCGCCGGTTGCGGATCGGCTATTCCAAAGCGCAGCAATTGATCGATCTGCTCGAACAGCAGGGCTACGTCGGCCCGCCTGATGGCGGGCGTTCGCGCGAGGTGCTGCGCCGCGATGGGACGCCGCCGTGACGGTTTGGCGATAGCCGCGTCGTAAGAACGTGGCGCCGCAACGATCCGGCCTGCCGGCGCGTCTAACCGGCAATCAATCACCCGTCTCGCTTAGGAGGAAGCTGCGATGGCGATCGAAGATTTTTATACTGGCGCGCGCCGGATTTTGGCGAATATGCTGGAAGAGACGCCGAAGGCTGATCGCGAGCAACTGCTCGACGCCTACGCCGAATTGCTTACCCGCTTGCATGCTGAAGAAGCGCATCGAATGCTGACCGAGGTGATTGAGGATGCGCGCACCCGGCTTGATGCCCGCCTTTCGCCCGATCCAATCCGGCAGACAATTGCCGGCGTGCAGACGACGTTGCAAGACTTGTGGAATAGCCTCTGGCGGTAGGCCCGTCCCCCCGGCCCCCGCTCCTACCGGACGGTGGGGCGGGGGAGTCGCGTGATTAGCGGGAAAGGCACGGTTGAGCGAAACACTGCGGCGCCCCTCGCCCACGCCAGTGAGAGAGGGACTAGAGGTGAGGGGGGACATTGTGAGTACCGTAGAGGACGCGGAGGGCGCAGAGGATGATCACCATCCCAAATACCTTTGCGCTCTCTGCGTTACTTTGCACCTTTGCGCTTTACCACTCTGCGCCGTGGCTCGCTTTGCCGTTTGGGTTTGCCCTCACCATCTCCAATCCCCTCTCGGTTATCAAGCTCGCCGCCGATCCTCTTACGCTACTGGTACACTGCTGCTACATGGTCGATTTGCCAACTTTGATAATGGAGCGCCACGATGGATCTGTACCACGAAAAGTTACACCAAGCCGGAGAATTGCTCGATGCGCACGACCTTGACCTCTGGTTGATCTTGGTGCGGGAGACGGCGGAACACACCGACCCAGCCCTGAAACTGCTCGGCCACTTTTCGTTGACGTGGACGACGGCGATTGTAGTCACCCGCAGTGGACGAGCCATCGCGTTAACCGGTTTGGGTGATGATGAAGCGGTGCGCCGCACTGGTCTGTTTGACGAGGTGCGACCCTACACCCAAAGCATCGGCCCGGAATTGGTGAGCCTGTTGCAGAGCTACGATCCGCAGCGGATCGGGATTAACATCAGCCGGAGCGACGTCAGCGCCGATGGCTTGACCTATGGGATGTATCTGAATTTATGCGATTACCTTGCCGGCACTCCGTACCGTGAGCGGCTGGTATCGGCGGAGCATTTTGTCGCCGCACTGCGCAGCCGCAAGACGCCGCAGGAAGTGGCACGTATGCGTGCTGCCGCTGAACTAAGTATGCGCATCTTCACTGCCACCGGTGACTTTCTGCGTCCCGGCGTCAGCGAGCGCGAGGTGGCAGCCTTTGTCCATGCTCAAACCCAATTGGCCGGTGCAACCACGGCGTGGGATCCTGCTCATTGCCCCGGTCTCAACGCTGGCCCCAACTCGCCGTGGGGCCACACTGGCCCATCGGATGAAATTGTACGGCCGGGCGAAATCTTCCACATGGATTTTGGCGTCCAGCTCGACGGCTACTGCTCGGATCACCAACGGGTCTGGTACTGTCTACGGCCCGGCGAACACGAACCGCCAGCGGAAGCGCAGCATGCCTTTAACGCGGTCAAGGCGGCGATTCGCGCCGCCGCGGCGGCCATCCGGCCCGGCGTGGTGGGGTGGGAGATCGACGCGATTGCGCGTCAGACAATTACGGCTGCTGGCTACCCAGAGTACCCTCATGCGCTCGGCCATCAGGTCGGGCGCGCAGTGCATGACGGTGGTGTGGGCTTCTACCCGCGTTGGGAGCGCTACGGCGATAAACCCTATGGCACGATCGATGCTGGCATGGTATTGACCCTCGAACTCGGCGTGCGCACGCGCTACGGCTACATTTCGCTTGAGGAAGAGATACTGGTAACGCCTGAAGGCTGCGAGTGGATTGGTTCGCCGCAAGAAGAGTTGTGGCTGATTCGCTGAGGGTGAGCAGTGACATGCACTGCCGATACAGCTCAGTGTCAACCCGAACAGAGGCACTGTGTGATTGGATGCCTGCTCGTTTGAGGGGGGATGTTGCCATAAATGCTCGAAAGGCAAGACCTGAGGAACGTCCGATGGGCCTCGGAATATCACCGATAATAGATGGAGATCGTTATCATGGTATTATGCTCCTACCGTGCTGGTTCAGCAGTGAGAACGCCGGTTGCCTATGACCGATCGGATGCTGGGACGCATCAAACTCGAAGGGTACACCACCTTTCGCGAACTTGATCTAGATGTACGACCAATGAACGTCTTGATCGGCGCGAACGGCGCGGGCAAATCACATCTGATCGCGCTGTTTACCATGCTCAATCAGATGATAAAGGAACTGTATGTCGCTCGCGCCGGTGGCGCTGACCGTATCTGGCACTATGGTCGCAAAACAACCGAGCGGAGGGTGGTAGCGTTGTGGTGGAACGATACCTAGCAGCCGCGAGCGAATGGATATCGGTGTGAGTTGGTACCCGTGCGTCATGAGCTATGGCTGGCTTGCGAGGCGACCTTTTTTCACGACCAGACGTATCCCCATCCCCTCCGACATCGCGTGTCCCAGCAGTTGCGCCTTGAGTCGCTGGTGCCGCAATGGGCATCCAAAAAGGGTACGATTGATAGATTCGTGTATCGGGCTATGATCTCGTGGCGGCGCTACCACGTTCACGATACTGGTGCCTCAGCGCGGGTTAAGCAACCGTGCTCGCTCCGCGATCATCGCTTTTTGCATGCCGATGCGGTCAATCTGGCGGCCTTCCTCTGGCATTTACGCGAGGGGCACCCGGATGCATACCGGGCCATTGTCGAAACCGTCCGCCTTGTTGCACCGTTCTTTGGCGATTTTGTGCTCGAACCGCAACCACGTCAGCCTGATCACCTCATGCTCGAGTGGCGTGAGCATGGTGCGGATGGTAGTGTTGGTCCCGATGCGTTGTCTGGCGGTACCCTACGGTTTATCTGCTCGGCAACCCTGTTCCTCCAACCGGCAGCGTATCTACCGGCCACGATGATTATTGATGAACCAGAATGAGGTCTGCATCCGTATGCTATCACCGTACTAGCCGAGTTTGCGCAAACAGTAGCGACAAAGCGGCAAGTAATCCTCGCTACTCAATCGGTGACACTGGTCAATCAATTTGCCCCAGAAGATATTCTGGTGCTTGATCGGCACGAAGGAGGTTCTACCGTGCGGCGTCTTAAGAGAGACGCGATCGAGCATTGGCTGACCGGCTATGCACTAGGTGAACGATGGGAACAGAACGTGCTTGGAGGCAGGCCACGACGATGAAGCGGATCTTGATCGTGTGCGAGGGTCAAACGGAAGAAACGTTTGTAACCCTTGTCTTAAATCCGCATTTGGCTACGTGTGGGCGATGGGTTACGCCAATCCTACTAGTGACTAAACGCGTCTCTTCGGCCCAATAATATCGAGGCGGAATTACATCTTACGACAAAATTCGTCAGAATATTATCCATTTACTGCATGATAGCGGCGCAGTCTGTGTAACTACAATGTTCGATAACTACGGTTTACCCGCTGACCTTCCCGGTAAAATTAGCTTGCAAGGTGTGAATCCATCTCGTCGGGTAAATAGACTTGAGCAGGAGTTTGCTAATAACATTAATAATCAAAGATTTTTGCCTTTTTTGCTATTGCATGAGTTTGAAGAACTGTTGTTTTCCGCATCGAACATCCTGATTGAACAGTTACGGCTATCTTCTCAACAACCGTTTGGTCAAATCGAACAATTTTCGACACCGGAAGAGATAAATGATGGTAGCGAAACCCATCCGGCAGCTCGTATTTTGCGCAGTAAGCCCGATTACCGGAAGCCACTCGGTGGAGTGAAAATTGCTGAGGCTATCGGCTTGGACATCATCCGATCGCGCTGTCCACACTTCAATCAGTGGGTTACTCGTCTAGAAACGTGTTGAGTTAGGCATCGTACATAGTACTGTACGCGATATTTTCTGATATGGATAAGTGCATCGTTGACCGAAAGTATCGGCCAAGCTTATACCAGTATTCGTACCAAATCCACCAGTGAATGTTTCATTCCGTTCCTCTCTTGTATGACTGTTGCAGGCGAGTCGCTTGCGCGTCTATCGCGCTCTCGTGCGCACGGAAGGTGATAGTAGGCAAGCCACCTGCGCGCCCGGTTGCAATAGGCTCGCTGACTGCTTAGGTAAGGGAAGGGTGGGTGCCGACCCCTCTCCCCAGCGGGGCGGGGCTGGGGGTGGGGGGGATGCACCCGGTGCCCCTCACCCCCCTGCCCCCCTCTCCCACGCGGGGAGAGGGGGAGGCCCCCCCTCCCACACGGGGGAGGGGGCGAGGAGAGGGTAGCTACCGCGCTGAGCGGACTAAGATGGGCGGAAGAAATTCCGCCCTCCAGATAGCGCACCCCTTCCCCGTGTGGTGGCGGGGCTGGGGGTGGGGGGGATGCAGGTTGAGGGGGAGGAAAGAGGGATGGTGGGGCATACAGCCGCGTGCCCATACATCATGGTGTGGTAGGCAGGTTTCAAACCCGCCTCTACCGCATCGACTCGCTGCGTTTAGCAGATGGCTGATAATTCTACATTTCCCTCATTCTCCGTGCCTTTCCCCACAATATTCCGCGAAAGGATTATGGTATACTACTGCTAAATTAATGCACAGTGTGATGTCTACAGGCCACGATGCCAATGACTTCTCTTGACCTTGTTTGGTTGAAGCGTTGCGACGCGAGACGGCTGGCTTAATCAGCCTCTCGCTGGTCGCTACTCATCACTAGTGAGCCAACCTGTTAGGAGGAGTGTTCAGGTGAGCGACTCGATCGCGATTGAACTCTGCGATGTCGTCAAGCGGTTTGGCGACGTGGTTGCGGTCGATCACGTCAATCTCCAGATCCGTGACGGTGAATTTTTCTCATTGTTGGGGCCGAGCGGTTGCGGCAAGACTTCAACGTTGCGCATGATCGCCGGCTTCGAGCTGCCCACTGCGGGCAGCATTCTCATCCATGGCCGTGAGATGGGTATTACCCCGCCCCATCTGCGCCCGGTGAATACCGTGTTTCAATCGTATGCCCTCTTTCCCCACATGACGGTGGCCCAAAACGTGGCCTTCGGCCTTGAGATGCGCAAGACACCGAAAGCCGAGATTGCCCGCCAAGTGAAAGAGGCGCTCGAATTGGTGCGCTTAAGCGGATTGGAAGATCGGCGTCCCCGCCAGCTCTCCGGCGGGCAGCAGCAGCGGGTAGCGCTAGCGCGCGCGCTGGTGAACCATCCTGAAGTGCTGTTGCTGGATGAGCCGCTGGGCGCGCTTGACCAAAAGCTGCGCAAAGAGATGCAACTCGAACTGAAGAGTTTGCAGGCTCGTGTCGGCATTACCTTTGTCTTCGTGACCCACGATCAGGAAGAGGCGCTGACGATGTCTGATCGAATTGCGGTCATGAATAAGGGGAAGCTGCTACAAGTCGGCACGCCCACCGAGATCTACGAACGGCCCAATTGCCGCTTTGTGGCCGACTTTATCGGTGAAACCAACTTTATTGACGGCGTTGTAATTGGGCGTGATGGCAACTACACCGTGCTCGAAACGCCGGAAGGGTTGCGCCTCCGCGGCTTGGCCGCGCGTCCACTCAGTGATGGCACCGCAGTCACCTATTCGATTCGTCCAGAAAAGGTACGGCTGCTCGCACCCAACGGTGAATTGCCTCCGAACGGGCTGGCCGGTACCGTGATGACAGTCAATTATATCGGAAGTGATACCCGCATTACGGTACGAATCAACGACCAGCGTACTATCGATATCTGGGAACAAAATACCCGTTCAACACTCGATCGTGATGAGTATTGGCAACCGGGTGAAGCGGCGGTAATCGTCTGCCCGCCCGACAATGCGCTCGTGCTGAGCGAGTAAGGAGGGGGTGATGGCGACGATCCAACAACAGCAACAGCGCCGCGACCGCATCCGGCTGGCGCTGCTACTCACCCCCGGCCTGCTCTGGCTGCTGCTCTTTTTTGCCCTGCCGCTGGTCATTATCTTTCTCTACAGCTTCATGACCAATGACGCGCTGGGCCGGGTGGTCTACGAGCCGACGCTGAATAACTATATCACCATCTTTACCCAGAGCTTGTACGTTAACGCTTATTGGCGCTCAATCTGGACGAGTGTGTTGACGACGGTGATCTGTTTGTTGATCGGGTATCCGCTGGCGGTATTTATTGCTCGCAGCCCGCAGCAATGGCGCATGCCGTTGCTTATGCTGATCCTTATTCCATTTTGGACTAATTTCTTAGTGCGGATTTATGCGTGGCAGATTATTCTCGCCAACAACGGCATCATTAACAGCTTCCTTGAAATTATCGGCATTGGCCGGCTGACTCTGCTCAACACCGAAGGCGCAACCTTGATCGGCCTCATTTACGGCGAGTTGCCGTTTATGGTCTTACCGCTCTACGCCGCCATTGACCGGTTTGATTTCACACTTATGGAAGCTGCCGCCGATTTGGGGGCGAATAAGGTGCAAGCGTTTCTGCGCATTATGTTGCCGATGACAATGCCCGGTATCGTGGCTGGTTCGGTGTTGGTCTTCATTCCTACCCTCGGTCAATTTGTGGTATCAGAGCTGTTAGGCGGGGCGAAGGTGGACTACCTCGGCAATCTGATCCAGCGTCTCTTCTTACGCGCCAACCCAATCAATTGGCCGCTCGGTTCAGCAATGGCGGTCTTGATGATGTTAGTGCTGCTCGTGCTGATTATGATGTACTTCCGCGTCACGTCGGAGGAAGAGCGATGATCAAGACGGCACCTGCCACCACTGCATCGGCGCGCATCCGCGGTGCCTTTAGCGAGGGCCGGCTGACGTGGAGCGGTCTGGCGCTCACGGTATTTTCCATTCTGGTCTACCTGTTTCTCTATGTACCGATCGTTATTCTCGTTATCTTTTCGTTTACCCGTGACGAGTTCGGTGTACGGTGGACTGGTTTTACGTTTGATTGGTATATCCGCTTGTTCAATAACCCGCGCATGATGGGGGCAGCGTGGAACACGCTGGTGGTAGCCACTGTCTCAACGATTGTCTCAACGATTATCGGTACCTTGCTCGCTATGGCGATGGAGCGCTATCGCTTTCGCGGGCGCAATGCAATCGAGGGATTGATCTATTTGCCGATTGTGGTGCCCGAAATTGTGATGGCAGTGGCGCTGCTTGCTTTCTCGGCGATTATCTTCGACGTAATCAGAATGGTAACTGGCGAGGTCTTGCGTCGCAATCTGGCAACGGTGACAATTGGCCATATTGCTTTTAGCATTTCGTTTGTGGTCGTGGTGGTACGCACCAGTTTGAAGAATTTTGACCGCCGGCTCGAAGAAGCCGCCGCCGATTTAGGCGCTGACAGCTGGAATATTTTCTGGCGTATCACCTTTCCCCTCATCTTGCCCGGCATCATCGGTGGCGCGCTGCTGGCCTTTACCCTCTCGCTCGATGATTTCATCATTTCGTTGTTCCTCTCTGGGCCGGGTACTTCACTCTTGCCGGTGGAGGTCTATAACCGGGTGCGGCGTGCCATCACGCCAGAAATTAACGCGATCTCAACGCTCATGCTAATCTTGTCGATGGCGCTGGTTGCGCTGTCGCAAGTGCTACAGCGCCGGCGATGAGAGCATAGCAAAAGGAAGGGAGAACTGAGATGCAGATGCTTCGGGTGCTTGTGGTGGCGCTGCTGCTGGCGCTGGCCTTGACGGCCTGTGGCGGCGGTCCGGCGGCGAGTCCGGGGAATGAGTACGGCGCTAGCGGTGGTGAGGTGACGGCGCCGAGTGATGGGGTTGATCGCAGCCGACTAGCGCGCCAGCTCTTCTTCTACAACTGGTCAGATTACATTGACCCAGCCGTTCTCGAACAGTTTGAGGCGGAATATGGGGTGCGCGTGGTGGTTGATACCTATGACAGCAATGAAGACATGCTGGCTAAGGTGCGCGCCGGTAATTCGGGCTACGATATTGTCGTACCATCTGATTATGCAGTGCAGATCATGATTGCTGAAGGGTTGGCTGCACCCATTGATAAGGCGTTGTTGCCCAATATAGTCCATCTCGATCCTAACTTGCTCGATCAGTATTTCGATAAAGGCAACATGTATTCAATTCCGTACATGTACGGCATTACTGGCATTGCCTACAACACCAAATTCTTCCCTAATGGAATCGATAGCTGGGCTGCAATTTTAGAGCCGAGCCAAGTCTCTCAATTCGCCGGCAAATTTAGTATGCTTGACGATTCACGTGAGACACCGGGCGCTGCATTACGCTACATCGGTCAATCGCTCAATTCGACCGATCCGGCGGCACTCGCGCGGGTGAAAGAGATTCTGCTGGCGCAGAAGCCGTATCTGGCCGCGTACAACAGCTCGGATGTGAACCGCAAGCTGGCTAGCGAAGAGTATGTGCTGGCGCATTCGTGGAGCGGTTCGGCGATGCAGGCCCGCAATGGCTTAGGCGATGAGTTTAGCGGCAATCCTAATATCGCCTTCGTGATTCCGAAAGAGGGCGGGATGATCTGGATGGATAATATGGTGATCCTGAAAGATTCGCCGAACGCCTACACTGCGCACGTGTTTATGAACTTCCTCCTGCGACCAGCGATTGCGGCTCAGATTACCGAATATGTCGGCTATTTGACACCGAATAAAGATGCCTTAGAGCTGCTGTCGCCCGAGATTCGCGAGCTGTACGCGCAGGGTTTCGCACCTGACGAAGAGATGTATAAGCGGCTTGAGTGGGCGGTGCGCAACGAAGGCACTACCGCTTTCGATGATCTATGGACGGAGATTAAGGGCCGCTAGCGGAGGCCGTTGGGCGACGCCGCGCGTTACGATATGAGAGCAATGATTGGGGCGACGCATTGGCGTCGCCCTTACAATTTGTCTCCGCTTTGCGTTTATTATGGTATCCTGCGCTCATCCGCTGGTTATGGATGCGCAGAGGAGGGTGGCATGGAGATCCGCGATCGCCCCGACCATGACCCGGTCGCCGATATGTTGTTAGTTGATGCGTATATGCGGTGGGCGTTGTTAGCGGCAGAGGAGGTCATCGGGCGGAACGGGTTGGCGGTTGTGTTGCGGCAGGCTGGGTTGAGCCAATTGATCGGCAACTATCCGCCTGAACAACTGAAGGCGACCAGCGGTTTGACCTTTTACCATTACGCTTCACTCAACGCTGGACTACTTAACTTCTTTGGCCGCTCGGCACGAAGCATGGTGCTGCGGATTGGCCGCCAGACGGCGCGGTTGGCGATTGAGCACCAGAGTGCGTTGTTCGGTACCGCAGCTTTGATCGCCTCAAAGGTGTTGCCGTTTGCGACCCAAGTGAAGCTTGGTTTGTCGGCGATGCAAGCTGGTCTGCGCCGGCTGAGCCAAGCGGTTAACCAAGATCGCCGCTTGGCGATTGAGGATCGCGGCGAGGCATGGGCGTATATCGACTATACCTGCTCGATGTCCGCCGGCAAGCAAGCCGATGAACCGATTGGCTACATTCAGTGTGGTGTGCTGCAAGAGGCGTTACATTGGCAGACCGGCCGTGAGTTTACGGTCGAACAGATTGCTTGTCGTTCAATGGGTGCGCCGGCGTCAATTTGGCTCGTGTCTAAGGTACCATCATTGCCTGTCAGTTGATGTATATAAGGAGGGCCGTATGGCCGACCTGACTCCCGATCAGATCTACGATTTGCTCAACCGGCCCGGCCCGCTCTGGTTAGTCGGTGCGAATCTGAATGGCGCTAACCTGAGTGCGGCGAATCTCAGCCACGCCAATTTGAGCGAGGCCCAACTGAGCCGGGCCCGGCTCACCGACGCTAATCTGTTTCGGGCCGATCTAAGCGTTTGTGAGTTGGGCAGTGCGAATCTGAGCTGGGCCAACCTGCGTGAAGCAAAGCTGAATTGGGCGCAACTAGTGCGGGCTGACCTCAGCGATGCCGATTTGCGCAAAGCGGATCTGAGTTGGGCCAATCTTGAATTTGCCACGCTGGTTGGGGCGAATCTCCGTGGGGCTAACCTCAGTGCTGCTGATTTTAGCGGTGCCAACCTCTATGGCGCTAACCTTAGCCTTTGCAACCTGAGTGGGGCCGATCTCCGCGATACAATCATGATTGGCGCTAACCTCAGCGAAGCCCAACTGCGTGAGGCGCAATTGGTCAATCTAAGCGGGGCAAATCTGAGTGGAGCGATATTGCTTCGGGTGAGCCTGAATGGCGCCAACCTCAATGGTGCCAATCTCGCGGGTGCTAATCTGATGCATGCAAACTTGCGTGAAGTCACGCTTGACGAAGCGAACTTCATCGGTGCTAATCTGAGTGAAGCGAATTTGGGTGAGGCGAGTCTGTGCAACGCCGATTTTAGCGAGGCTAATCTGAGCGGTATTTACCTCAGTGGGGCTAATCTGCGCAATGCTATCTTGACCCGCGCTAACCTGTCGCGCGCCAATCTGAGCGGGGCCAATCTGCGTGGTGCTAACCTGCGCGGCGCTAATCTGCGCGAGGCAAGCTTGGCCGACGCCGACCTGACCGATGCCGATTTGTCGGAGGCTGATCTGCGCGATTGCGATGTGACCGGCGTGAGGGGGTTAGCGATGTAGATGTGGCGAAGACGGCCCATTGGGCCGTCTTCATTACTGCCTAATCGACGTATACCTGCGTTTCTGTCCCGCCGGTTGCCGCCACCGGTGCGAGGATTTCGCGCAAAAACCTGCCGGTATGCGACGTAGGATGGCGGGCAACCTCTTCCGGCGTACCTAGCGCAACCACCTCGCCGCCACCGTCGCCGCCTTCCGGCCCCATATCGATCACGTAATCAGCCGTCTTGATCACGTCGAGGTTGTGCTCGATCACCACCACGGTGTTGCCGGCATCAACCAACCGGTGCAAGACCTGTAACAGATGCTGAATGTCGGCGAAATGCAGGCCAGTGGTTGGCTCATCGAGGATGTAGATCGTGCGCCCGGTAGCAACGCGGGCTAATTCCTTAGCCAGTTTCACCCGCTGCGCTTCGCCACCAGAGAGGGTGGTGGCCGGTTGGCCCAGTTTGATGTAATCGAGACCGACATCGTGCAGGGTCTGCAAGATGCGCCGCACCCGCGGCACATTGGCGAAAAACTCCAACGCCGTCTGCACGTCCATGTCTAACACGTCGGCAATTGTCTTACCCTTATACTTGACCTGCAACGTCTCACGGTTGTAGCGTTTGCCTTTGCATTCGGCGCAGCGCACCCAGACATCGGCGAGGAATTGCATATCGATCTTGATTTCGCCGTTGCCCTCGCAGGCTTCACAACGCCCGCCGCGAATGTTAAAGCTAAACCGTCCGGGGCCGTAGCCGCGCAATTTGGCTTCCGGCGTCTCGGCGAATAGCTCGCGCAGCAGATCGAAAAGCTTGACGTAAGTTGCTGGATTTGAGCGTGGCGTGCGCCCGATCGGTTGTTGGTCAATGTTGATCACCTTATCGAGCCGGTCGAGACCGTGCAGCGATCGAAAGGGGCCGGGCTTGAGTTGAGCACGGTTGAGCCGGTTGGCTAGCGCCGGGTAGAGCGTTTCGGTGATCAGCGAGGATTTGCCCGACCCAGACACGCCGGTGACGGCGATGAAACAGCCGAGCGGGAAGCTGATGGTGACATCGCGTAAGTTGTTAAGCGTCGCCCCTTCCAGCGTCAGCCAACCTTGTTTAGGTTGACGGCGCGTGGCGGGTGTCTGAATCGTCAGCCGACCCGATAGATATTGGCCAGTGAGCGAGGTCGGGTGTTGGGCCACTTGTTCCGGTGTACCGGCGGTCACTACCTGCCCGCCTTTGACGCCAGCGCCGGGGCCGAAGTCGATAATCCAGTCGGCGGCCTGCATCGTTTCGAGGTCGTGCTCGACGACGATCAGCGTGTTGCCGAGATCGCGTAGCCGCAACAGTGAATCGAGCAGCTTGCGGTTGTCGCGCTGGTGCAAGCCGATGCTTGGCTCGTCGAGGATGTACATCACGCCGACTAACCCCGACCCGATCTGCGAAGCGAGGCGGATGCGCTGCGCTTCGCCGCCGGACAGCGTCGGCGCGGCGCGATCAAGGGTGAGGTAGTGCAGGCCAACGTTGTGTAGGAAACCGAGCCGTTCGCGGATCTCTTTCAGCACATCGCCTACAATTGCCCGCTCGGTCTCGGTGAGGTGGTTGGGCAGCTCGCGCGCCCAATCGAGCGCCTGCGCCACATTCATGCGGGTGACATCGCGGATTGAGCGTCCGGCCACACGTACCGCCAAGCTTTCGGGCCGCAAGCGTGCCCCTTCACAATCAGGGCAGGGTTGCTCGCTCATGTACTGAGTATAGTACTCGCGCATCGTGTCTGAGCCACTCTGCATATAGCGTCGCCGGATCTCGCTGGCCAACCCTTCCCACGCGCGGGAATACTCGCCGCGTGAGCCGCTCTCGTTTTCCCACACAAACCGGATGCGTTCGCTGCCGCTGCCGTAGATAATCGCATTGCGCTGGTGTTCGGTTAATTCATCCCACGGCTTGTCGAGGTCAATCTGATAGTGCGCAGCAATGGCAAGCAGCGCCTTATAGGCCCACGTATCCTGCTTCTTGCGCATCTCGCCCCAGTACGTCACTGCTCCCTCGTGGATCGAGAGCGCGCCGTTGGGCACCAGCAGCGCCGGGTCAACCTCAAGCCGCGCGCCGAGGCCGGTACAGGTTGGGCAGGCGCCTTGCGGCGAGTTGAATGAGAACATCTGCGGGGTGAGTTCGGGAAATGAGATGCCGCACGATGGGCAGGTATTGCTCTCGCTCATGAGCCACTCGCGGGGTTGAGCAGGATCAGCCGGCTCGTCGGCGAGACTAATGATCACCTTTCCTTCCCCCACCCGCAACGCCGTCTCGATGCTATCGGTCAAGCGGGTGATAAAGCTATCGAGATCGCCATTGCCGGTAGTGTGCGGCATTGTCAGCCGGTCAATCACCACCTCGATCGAGTGTTTGACCTTCTTGTTGAGTTTAATCTCTTCGTCGAGCGAACGAACCTCGCCGTCAACGCGCACCCGCGCAAAGCCTTCGGCTTTGGCTTCGGCAAAAATATCTTTGTACTCGCCTTTGCGTTGAGAAACGACCGGCGCTAGCACCATAAAGCGGGCGCCCGCCGGTAAGGCCAACACCCGATCAACCATCTGTTGGGCCGATTGGGCGGCGACAGGCTGGCCGCAGCGGTGGCAGTGTTGGTGACCGACGCGGGCAAACAGCAGGCGCAGATAATCGTAAATCTCGGTGACGGTGCCAACGGTCGAGCGTGGGTTTTTGCTCGCGCTCTTCTGTTCGATGGCGATTGCCGGTGATAGTCCTTCGATCAGATCAACCTGCGGCTTCTCCATCTGGCCGAGGAATTGGCGCGCATACGCCGAGAGGCTTTCAACATAGCGCCGTTGCCCTTCGGCGTAGAGCGTATCGAAGGCTAACGAACTCTTGCCCGATCCGCTCACGCCGGTCAGCACGACCAGCCGGTCGCGCGGTATCTCGACATCAATCCCTTTGAGGTTATGCTCGCGCGCGCCTTTGATCACGATGGTCGTCTTGGCCACAACCGTCTCCGCTGAGATACGAACGAAGAGAAAGCGCCGCCCCGTTGGCGACGCTACCAATTCTGTGTTCTAGTATACCACGGTTTGCTAGAACAAACGGACTAGGCAGCCAATGCGATCACGTCCACGTGCGTTGATCAACGAACGGCTTGGCGTCAGGCGGCAACTCGGCAACCACTTCAACTTTACAATGGAGCTTGATCGCCTCGTGCAAGGCCTGCGCCACGGCGTCACGCAAGCGAGCGTGATCGGCATCGCTGGCGGGCACAAGCCGGCAGATCAATTCATCGCGGTGATGTTCGCGCACCACTACCGCTTGATACGCCTGCACCCCCTCGAGCCGCCGGATCGCTTCAGCGATATGGCGTGGATGGACAAACAACCCGCGCACTTTGACACTCTCGCCGCTGCGGCCCAGCCAACCCACCAAGCGCGGCGTCTGAATGACCGTTGGTTCATCGGAGACCATCAGCGCCGACAGATCGCCGACAGCAAAGCGGATGAGGATGTAGTCGCGGCGGAAGAGGGTCACGACTACCTCTCCGGTTTGGCCGGGAGGCACTGGCTCGCCGGTGTTGAGATCGCAAATCTGCACCAGCGCATCTTCCGGCAGGTGCCAGCCGTGCCGTTCAGGGCCGTTGTAACCAAGGTTGCCCGTCTCGGCGGTGCCATAGCCGTCGTAGACCAGAATCCCGTACTGCTCTTCAAACAGCTTACGCAACGAGGGTGGCAGCGGCTCGGCGGCGACAAAGGCTTTGTTGAGCGGCCACGAGCGCGGGTCATGGCCCAATTCCGCTGCCTTTTCGAGCAGCGCCTTGAGATAGCTGGGCAAACCGGCGTAAGCGGTGACGCCGAGATGGGCCATGGCCTCGATCTGTTGGGCTTGATTGCCGATCCCGGCTGGGATGACAGCGCAGCCAACCGCGCGTGCACCCTCTTCAAACATCACCCCGGCGGGGGTCAAGTGGTAGCCAAAGCAATTGATCACCACGTCATCAGGGCCAAAGCCAGCGGCGCGGAAGGCTGGCCCCCACCGCCATGGATCGGGTTCATCGGATTCGGGATCGTAAATTGGGCCGGGTGATTGGAAGATACGGCGCAGCCGTGAGAGCGGCACAGTCAACATCCCGCCCAACTGCGGCCCTTGCCGTTGCAGCTCAACCAACTGCTCTTTGCGCAAAATCGGCAACCGGCTCAGGTCAGCGGTGGTCTGAATATCAGCCGGCGTCAGTCCAGCAGCTTCCATCCGTTGGCGAAACGCTGGCGAATGCTCGTAGCCAAACGCAACAATCTCGCGCACGCGCTGATCAAAACCGGCGTAAAAGGCTTGCATGTCCATCTCCGTCACCTCGTGCTTCAGACAACGACGCGCGGGCGCAACGGTCTTCCGGCGCTCGCGCAGCGTTGCGGCGTCATTGGCCTGCGAACCGCAATATGCGCTATCCTTGCCCGCTCGTAAGGGTGATTGGTAGTCAGCATTGTACCGCATTCTCACCCAACAACCAACTTCGTCAACGCCAAGGCGCAGAGGACACCACGGGGGTGAACGCCAAGGCGCAGAAGATGCCACGGGGCTTGGAATCGGAGCAAGCTCCGCGCTCTCGGTGTCTGCGGCGTGAGCAACCTACAACTCCCTCCCCCAGAGGGGGAGGGTTGGAGTGGGATACGACCCATCGGGGAGAGGAGCGAGTGCGTATTGCGTACCGTGTCACGACAGCCAGCGTTTGCGGCGCTTGTAATGCTTCACGTCGCGATAACTCTTGCGGCTGCCAATCTCGTTAAGGCCAAGATAAAACTCGCGCACGTCAGCATTATCTTTCAAATCCGCTGGCGATCCATCGAGCACAATCCGGCCATTTTCCATAATGTAAGCGTGGTGCGCCGAATCTAACGCAAGGCGCGCATTTTGCTCAACCAGCAAAATGGTTGTTCCCTGTTCGCGATTAATCCGGCGGATAATCTCAAAAATCTCGGCCACCAGCAGCGGGGCCAACCCCAACGATGGTTCATCGAGCATAATTAATTTAGGATGGGCCATTAAGGCGCGCCCGATCGCCAGCATCTGCTGTTCGCCGCCGCTGAGAAAGCCGGCTACTTGATTGCGCCGCTCTTTGAGACGGGGAAAATAGTTATAGACCAGCGCCAGATCCTCGCTAAACCGGCGTATTGGCTGAGTGTACGCGCCAGCGCGCAAATTCTCTTCTACGGTGAGGTGCTCGAAGACGCGCCGCCCTTCCATCACCTGAAAGATACCCATACGCACAATCTCGGCGGCGTCTTTCTTGTGAATCGGCTGCCCTTGAAACAGAATTTCGCCATCGGTCACTTCACCGTTTTCTGGCTTGAGCAAGCCCGAAATCGCTTTGAGGGTCGTGCTCTTACCAGCGCCGTTTGAACCGAGCAACGCGACGATACGGCCCTCCGGCACTTCGAGCGAAAGGCCCTTAAGCACCAGCACGACATCGTTATAGATGACTTCGATATTATTGAGTGAGAGCATAGGCGATCGTGTAGGGTCAGGTTGAAGACCTGACCCTACTCTAACACAGTATGATTTACTACCGCGCGCTAATGAAGTCGGTAATCGGCACCCATTTGCCGTTCTCGACCCGGAACATCTTCAGCGACTTAGCGCCAGCATGATCGGTAGAGCTGAACTGCACTGGTAGTGTGACACCTTTGGTATCGATTGCACCCATCGTTTCCAGCGTGTTCTTAATATTTTCGCCGGTCAGCTCCTTGCCGTCAGCCAATGTCTTCTCGATCCCGGCAATCAAAATCGACATCGCCGTCCAGCCTTGTACGAAGGTACTATCAGCACCGCCGTAATCAATATTCTTCGCCTTCGCGAATTCAAGCGCGATCTTGCCGCCCTCCGACTCGTGGTTGAACGGCACGGCGCCGACCACACCCTCGGCATCAGCGCCGGCCAGCTTGATCAAGATCTCGTTGGCGCACCAGTTCAAGCAGACGAACTGGACGTTGTAGCCAAGGCTCTTTGCATTCTTGATCGCCAGCGCTGCCGGGCTCGACACGTTCTGCAAGAAGATGTAGTTCGCGCCATAATCGCGGAGCTGGGTCAACTGCGGGGTCAGATCAGTTGCGCCGCGTGGCGAGGGCACTTCGAGCGGTGTCTCGATGCCTTGCGAGGTGGCGAAGGCGGTGCCGTCGGCCAGTGGAGAGCGGCCAAAGGGGCTATCGTTGATCAAGTAGCCAAACTTCGGCAGCCCGCTATTGCCTTTGGCCTTCCAATCTTCGATCGCCCACTTCATGGCGATGATCAACTGATCCGAGTAGGTCGGCGCGACAAGGAAGTTGTAGGGTGTTTCGGCCGGATTGGCCAACGCTGCCGAGTACGAGGCCGAGATGAACGGAATCTTATCTTCGGTGATCTTGGGCCGCAACGCCTCGGTATCGCCGGTGCCCCAGCCCGAGAAGACCAGCACCTTGTCTTGGGTTACGAACTTAGTGTACAGCTCTTCCGCGCGCGGAACCTGATAGGCATAGTCTTCGCTGAACAACTGCAACCGCCGCCCGTTGATGCCGCCCTGCTCATTCTTCCAATCAATAAAGGCAATCTGTCCTCGTGCATAAGGCGTACCCACGTCAGCCGTCGCGCCGGTCAAGTCAAAGATCGCTCCCACCCTGATCGGTTCCGTAGTCGTTCCACCGCCGCCGGTGCCGCCGCCCGTACCGCCGCCACCACCACAAGCGGCCAGCAACGTGGCAAAAAGGACTAGCGTCACCAACCACCCGAACGTCCATCTCCTCCTGTGCATGCCATCCTCCTTCTAGACGCTTCAATAACTGAACGGCCACAGCCGGAAGTAATCTTTGACATTGCGCCACATCTTCACGATGCCTTCTGGCTCGAAGATCAGGAAGAGGATAATGGCCAGACCAAACGCGCCCTGCTGCATATAGGGCAGATAGGAGTTAATGTTAGGCACGACATCGCTAAGAGCGCGGGCCAGATTTGAGAGTAGTGCTGGCAACAGCGTCATAAACGCAGCGCCATAGATTGAACCAGAGACGCTGCCCATGCCGCCGATAATAATCATGGCAAGGTAGAGAATGCTGGTATCAATCGTGAAGCGTTCCCACGAAATCACGCCGCGATAGTGGGCAGTGAGCGCGCCGGCCAGCCCGGCGAAGAACGACGAGGTAGCGAAGGCGAGCAGTTTGTAGCGGAAGAGATCAACCCCGATCACCTGCGCTGCGATGTCTTGGTCGCGAATGGCGACAAAGGCTCGCCCGGTGCGGGTGCGGAAGAGATTGCTCACAAAGATGACGGTCAGGATCAGCGCCACAAGGCAGATCCAGTAAAAGGCGAAGTCGTTATTACCGAGCCACTCCATCGGCAACCCAAACAGGTTGTTGCTCGCCCGCGGCAGCGAGAGCGATTCCCCAATACCGAGCAGTTTGCCGTGTGTTAACACCCAAATAATGATCTCTTGCGAGGCAAGGGTGGCAATGGCGAGGTACAATCCCTTGAGCCGCAGCGATGGCAGGCCGAAAAACGCCCCGACGACTGCGGTAAAGAAACTCGCCACCGGGATCGTAATCCACATTGGTGTGCCAAGATTCACCGCCATCAACCCGGCCGTATACGCGCCAACAGCGAGAAAGCCGCCGTGACCAATGCTAATCTGGCCGGTGTAGCCGACCAGAATGTTCAAGCCAATCGCGCCGATCGCAGCAATCGCGATCGTGTTGGCCAAATTGAGCCAGTAACGGTCGGCAAACCACGGAAAGATCAGTGCCAATGCCAGCACGATCACGATCCGGATGCGTTGCGGCCAATAGGGGCGCAAACGAACATCGCTCGCATACGTGGTATGAAACGTTCCGCTCTGCATAGCAAACCCAATCTTGTTATCGCCAATCGCTGCTTACACGCGCTCGATAATTCGTTGGCCGAAGAGACCGTATGGTCGCACCAGCAGAATCAGGAGCAGGACGACAAAGGGGGCGACTTCACCCAATCCCCATTCCGGCGGCAGCAAGCCGCCAGCGAACGACTGGAGCAGGCCGATGATCAGACCGCCGATGATTGCGCCGGGAATGCTATCAAGGCCGCCCAAAATCACCACGGGGAAGACGAGCAGACCAACCCGGCCAATCGTGCCTGACAAGCCGCCAAAAATGCTCATCAACAGAATGCCGCCCACTGCCGCCGTAATCGCGGCAATCGCCCACGCTACAGCCCATACCTTCTTGACGCTAATCCCCATACTAAGCGCCGCTTGTTGATCGTCGGCCACCGCGCGCATCGCGATCCCTTCCCGGCTAAAGCGGAAGAAGAGCGTAAGCAGGGCAAAGAGCGCAATGGCTAACACAAAGGCCCAGATGCGATCAACGCCGACATTTGCGCCAAGGATTGTCACCGTATCGGTGGGCAAAAACTGCGGCGCTGGCCGTGGCGTCACCCCCCAGATCGCACCTACCATCGCGCGCAAGAGTGATGACAAGCCAATCGTGACCATAATCACCGAAATGGCCGGCTCGCCGATCAGAGGTCGCAGCACGAGTTGCTCAATCACAACCCCGACCGCTGCGGCTAACACCACGGCTATCACAACGCCGATTGGCCACCAGAGACCAAACAGCTCGACCATCGTGTAGGTGAGGTAAGCCCCGATCAGCAACAACTCGCCTTGGGCGAAGTTGATCACGTCGCTGCTTTTGTAGATCAAGACAAAGCCAAGCGCCACCAACGCAAAGATTGCGCCATTGGCAATCCCGCTCAGCGCCAGTTGAATAATCCGATCCATGCGCGTCTCCGTCGTCGCCGAATTGAACAATGCATGCCAATATGGAATGGGGCCTTAGAAATGTGATCCTGCACTCTAACGTGCCACGGCTCGCGCTGCCGGGGCTGGTGACGGCGCCGCCGGGTCGTGCAATTCCTCAATACGCAGGCGGGTCTTGATCAGAGCCGTGCGCCCATCTTGATAGGTAATCGTCGTCTCGATCTCAAGCATGTCTTGGTCGCCGTAGAGCGCATCAACAATCTCTTGGTAGCGTTGAGCCACCAACCGCCGGCGCACCTTGCGGGTGCGGGTCAGCTCGCCATCGTCGGCGTCAAGCTCTTTATGGAGCAGCAGAAAGCGGCGGATGCGCGCCGCCGGCGGCAGATCAGCATTCGCCCGCTCGACATCTTTGCGGATCAGAGCGTAGACCTGCGGCTTCTGCGCCAGATCGGTGTAGGTAGTGTACGAGATTTGCGCATTCTCGGCCCATTTGCCGACATTGGCGAAGTCAATATTGATCATTGCGGTCACAAAGGGCCAATCGCCGCCAAACACCACCGCTTCCTTGATATAGGGGCTAAACTTGAGCTTATTCTCGATAAACTGGGGCGAGAACTTGGTGCCGTCGTGCAGCGTCATCACGTCTTTCGCCCGGTCGATCACGATCAAGTGGCCATCCTCGTCAAAATAGCCGGCATCGCCGCTATGCAGCCAGCCATCTTCCAGCGCCTCGGCAGTCGCTTCCGGGTTTTTGTAATAGCCAACAAACACCGACGGGCTTTTCACCAGAATCTCGCCGTTCTCAGCAATCCGGATCTCAGTATTGGGTAGGGGCGTGCCAACTGTTTGGAACTTAATCTGGCCATCGCGGTGGATCACGCTCAAGCCAGAGCTTTCGGTCTGGCCGTAGACCTGCTTGAGATTAACACCAATGGCGTGATAAAAGCGGAAGACATCGGGGCCGAGCGCAGCGCCGCCGGTATAGGCCCGTTTGAGGAAGCGCAAACCGAGATGGTCTTTGAGCATCTCGAACACGGTGATGCGGGCTAGCCAATAACGCAGGCGCAGCCCAAAGCTCGGCTGCTTGCCGCTAAAGCGGGTATCGGCCATTTCGTAGCCTTGCTTCATCGCCCACTCAAACAGCGCCCGTTTCAAACGGGTTGAGTCTTGCATTTTGACTTGCACCTGCGAAAGCATATTTTCCCAGATGCGGGGCGGCGAGAACATCACCCGCGGCCCGATCTCGCGGATATTCTCTTGCACGGTGCTAGCCGATTCGGGGAAATTGATCGTAAACCCGCACTGCATACCGGCGGCGACCGTCACCATCTGCTCGCCGACCCATGCTAGCGGCAAGAAACTGACAAACTCATCGTCAGGGCCGAGCGGATCGACCGAGAGCAGGCCGGCGCCTTGGCTGATCAAATTGCGGTGGGTGAGCATTGCCAGCTTGGGCTTGCCGGTGGTGCCGGAAGTGGTGGAAAGGATGGCGACATCGTCGGGCTTGCCAGCGGCCAGTTCGGCTTCAAACAGGCCGGGATGAGCGCGATCGTAGATGCGACCTTGTTCTTCGATATCGGGGAAATGGGCAAGGTAGGGTTGCCGGTAATTACGCATCCCCTTTGGTTCGTAATAAATAACTTTCAGCACCCCTTCCAGCCGCGGCCAAATCTCGATAATCTTATCGACCTGTTCTTGGTCTTCGGCCACAATCACCCGCGCTTCAGCCGCCGAAACGACGTAATACACCTCTTCGGCCACCGAGTCTTGGTAGACGCCAATCGATATTGCGCCGATGGCTTGAGCGGCAAATTCGGCGTAGAGCCATTCCGGGCGGTTATCGCCAATGATGGCAATGATATCGCCGCGGCGCACGCCAAGCGCATGCAGCCCCATCGCAAACGCGCGCACGTGCTCGGCAAACTGTCGCCACGTCACCGTTTGCCAGATGCCAAGATCCTTCTCGCGTAGCGCCACCTTATCGCCGAAACGTTCAGCATTCTGAAACAGCAAGCGTGGCAGGGTTGTCTCAGGTATCTGTATCATTGCGTCACCCAACTGTGGGACCGGCAGACAGCGCCGGAATATTTTCTTTATGTGTATGGAAGCGCATGCTCACGCCCAAGATAAGCGTCTATCACTTTCGGATCGCTGCGCACTTCAGCCGGTGTGCCATACGCGATCAGTTGGCCGAATTCGAGCACCGCCACCCGATCGCTAATATCCATCACCACTCCCATATCGTGCTCGATCAGCACAATCGTTGTGCCGTACTCTTCGTTAATATCAAGGATAAAGCGGGCCATATCCTCTTTTTCTTCGGTATTCATGCCGGCTATCGGCTCATCGAGCAGTAAGAGGCGTGGATTCATGGCGAGGGCACGGCCCAACTCCACCCGCTTTTGCAGGCCATACGAAAGTGCGCCGACCATCTTCTTGCGGATCGACTGGATTTCGAGCAGATCGATCACCTGCTCGACAAACGCGCGGTGTTCGACCTCTTCGCGCTGTGCCCGCCCCCAATACAACCCGCCGCTGAAGACTCCGCTGCGCATATGGATATGACGGCCCAGCATCAAGTTGTCGACAACCGTCATGTGACGGAAGAGCTCGATATTCTGGAACGAGCGGGCAATGCCGAGGCGCGCGATCTGATGGGGCGGCATGCCAATAATGTTGCGCCCTTCAAAGCGGATTTGGCCCTGTTGGGGGCGATAAAGACCGCTGATACAGTTGAGGAGGCTCGTCTTTCCGGCGCCGTTGGGGCCGATAATGGCCTGAATGGTGCCGGGATAGATATTGAAGGTTACGGAAAGCAGCGCGCGCACCCCGCCGAAGCTCAACCCGATGTTATCGATCTCCATTTGCGGGGCTGGTAGTGTCACCGAATCACGATGCGTCATGCGATCCTCATTGACAATGCACGAAACAGGTACGCACCGCTCACGAGTCGATCATGCGCATGAAGTCTAGAATGCCGCCACTTCGATCGCTGTGATCAACTAATGACGTATCACAAACTATGGGGAATACTTGCGGTTTATTATAACGAAGGTCGCAGAATTGCGCAAATGGGAGTTGGGTTATGGCACGTATCGTGCGCCATACAGACAGAGGCCAGCCAAGGCCAGCCACAACCAATGCCATAACCCAAACGGTTGCAGGAAAGCAACCACGATCGAAATAACCACGCAGATCAGACCGAGGAGGGCAAGCAGAGCGCGTCGATAGTGAACTGGCATCACGATCCCTCACGCACGACAAAGAAGGCGAGCGCGAACAGCGCCGCGGCGATGAACAGCAGCAACGAAAAGGCGAGGTTGCCGGTGGCGCTGATCAAGAAGATCGTCATCGCAATTACAATAATCGCCATCATAATACAGCCGCGGCGCACACGACGCACACTGGCAGCGACATCGGGCTCTTCGGGAGTCTGAGACATGATCGTTTCCGCTGCTACATGCTTCTCGCCTTATCTTAGCACATCCGTAGCGCGCGGCGTGCTGTATGTAATGGTACTGCAATCATGGTTTAGTACTAAAGTACTGTGCAATCCATAGCCAATATGCTATATTACAGATGTAGGCGAAGCACAAGCTTGGCTGCAATGGCGCATGGAGAAAGGAGCTACCGATGTTTGACCGCGAGACGTGGCGGCAACGGGTAGCCGAACGGTTCAATAACTTTGCTCGCAACCCGCGGCAGGAGATCCAAGTAGCCGGCGTCAGTACAGTGCTCGGTTTCCTCGCGCTACGCTCGCTCGAACCCTTTCTCGAAGCCTTTCAAGACGAACCGGTAGCAGCGGTGCTGGCATTGGCCGAGATTTCGCGTGGTCCCGGCGCGAATCATATTGTGCGGCGGGCGAGCCATTGGCGCTACCAGTTAGCGCAATTGATCGAGCGCGAACTGCGCTCGCGCCCCGAATTGCGCCTCACGATCGAAGAGATTTTAGTGGCGCTGAACGTTATTCACCTTGCGCGCCAGCGGCTGAATAGTTCGCGGGATGAATGGTTTCGCCTAACCCTCATCGCTGAAATCGGGACGTTCGAGAACGGTGATTTTGAGCAATTGCGCCGCCAGTTGCACGATCCCGGCTGGCAGAGCCGGTACGAAGCGATTCGTCGCCTGCGGGTGCGCGAAGGCCATTTTACCGCCGCCGATCTGGTGCTGCTCCACGATGGCTTAAGCGATAGCGACTCCCATGTGCGAGCTGCCGCTGCTCGCACGCTGGGTTTGATCGTCGGCACACCGCCGCAGCCTTTGGTCAAGACGTTGATCCGGTTGGCCATTCACGATTGCGATTTAGAAACCCGTTTCGCCGCCGCCCGCACGCTGGGCTTGTTGCGCGACCGGATCGCGTCGCCGCAATTGCTCGACCATCTGATCGAGTGCCTTGGCGATCCTGACAGTTTTGTGCGCTCGGCGGCGGCGCTGGTAGTCAGCCAATTGGGTGAGTTGGCCGGCACCGGCCCGATGATCGA
Source organism: uncultured Chloroflexus sp. (assembly GCF_938091255.1). Classification (NCBI taxonomy): domain Bacteria; kingdom Bacillati; phylum Chloroflexota; class Chloroflexia; order Chloroflexales; family Chloroflexaceae; genus Chloroflexus; species uncultured Chloroflexus sp. Next base: position 12,859 of record NZ_CALLJH010000059.1, on the reverse strand, counting down.
GCACCTGCTGGCAATGATGGCCGATAGCGATGCCTATGCCCGTGAAGCTGCTGCCCGGGCCTTGGGCCGCCTCGGCGTAGCCGCAGCGACATCTCAGGTGCTCAATGCCTTGGCGCAAGCAATCGATGATACCGATCCGAATGTCCACGAAGCGGCGGTGGATGCGATCACGCGCCTGCGCAAATTGCGGGCTACTCTGCCGCTTGGTCAGAGCCGCCATCCGACCGAGCCGCTGGCAGTGTAGGTGGGCGCATGCGGCGGCAGATTGCAGTTTTTGCTGATCAGAACGCTATAGCCTCTCTCTTGGCCTTCAGCGATGAGCTGGAGGCCAGTTGGCGTTTGCCGCCCGATTATGGGTATTTGTTGCGGCTGGTGATCGAAGAGGTGGCTACCAATATCGTCAAGTATGGCTACCACGATCACAACCGTGACCAGATCCAGCTCGCTTGCGAGTACGAGCAAGGGGTACTTACGGTGACCATTCGTGATCGTGGCCAGCCATTCGATCCGCGCGAAGCGCCGCCGCCGGACATCCATGCGGCTGCTGATCAACGATTGATTGGCGGGCTTGGTCTCTTTTTCGTCCGTGAATATGCCGATACGCTGACCTATCACCACGATCCGCGCAGCGGCTGGAATGAGTTGACGGTAACGAAGGCGATGAGTATGCTCGATCGGCTGCGGGCCTTGCCGATCTTTCAGGCCGTGCCGGAAGCGGTGCTGGCCGAGCTGGCTCCGCGGCTGGCGGAATGCCGTTTGGCCGCTGGCGACGTGTTGTTCAATCAGGGGGACTCCGGCGCCGAATGCTTTGTCATTCTCGACGGCGCGGTCGAGGTAATTACATTCGTGAACGGCGCCGAGTTGCGGCTAGAGGTGTTCCATCCCGGTCAGATCATCGGTGAGATGAGCTTGATCGATCGCAGTCCCCGTTCGGCGACAGTGCGTGCGATCGAGCCAAGCCGGCTAGTTGCGTTGAACGAAGCGGTATTTGCCACCCTGATTGGTTCCAGCCCGGAGCTGGCGATGACAATGCTGCGTAGCATCGTCAGCCGGGTGCGCAACACCAACCAGCGCATGATCCATGACCTCGAACGCAAGAACGCCGAGCTGGTGGCCGCCTATCAACAATTGCAAGCCGCCCAAGCCGAACTGATCCGGCTCAACCGGCTCGAAGAAGAGCTGGCAGTTGCGCGCCGCATTCAGCAATCGTTTTTACCCCGCGTCTTGCCGGAACCACCCGGCTGGCGCATTGCGGCATTTAGCCGGGGAGCACAGGCGGTTGGCGGTGACTTCTTTGATACCATTACCCTTCCCAATGGCCAGATCGGGCTGGTGGTCGCCGATGCCTGCGGCAAAGGCGTCACTGCTGCGCTCTTTGTCGCCCTCAGCCGGTCGCTCTTGCGCGCCGCTTCCCAAGCTGCCGGCAGCGTCCAAGGCGATGGTGATACCAGCGCGGCGATTCTGCTGCCCGCCGTAAGCCTGACCAATGATTATATCTGCCGTGAGCATGGTGAATCGATGATGTTTGTGACCCTCTTTTATGGCTTGCTCGATCCGGCCACCGGAGTGATGCAGTACATCAATGCCGGCCATAATCCACCGTTGCGAATCGGGCGCGATGGCGCGGTGATTGAGGAGTTAAGCGAAGGCGCGCTACCGATTGGCATCGTGACCGGGCAAACGTATGAGGTGCGCGCGTTGCGGATTGCTCCCGGCGAGAAGTTGGTTGCATTTAGCGATGGCATTACCGAGGCTATGAACCCGGCTGGGGAATTGTTTGGCGATGACCGTCTCAAAGCGTTGTTGCGAGCGCAGGCGCAGGGTACGGCGGCTGAGTTGGTGGCAGCAACGGTGTCGGCAGTGGATGCTTTTGCGCAGGGTGCGCCCCAAGCCGATGACATCACCCTCTTGGTGGTAGAGCGATTGCCGGCGGATGGGTAAACCCGCGCCACTACCGCCGGCAGCCGAAACCCCTGAGCGAGCCGTGCTATAATGACCGCATCCTTGATTGCATAGCGGGCCATCACCTGCTAGAAAGGGGTTTTTCGGCGTGAAAACCGAGCAAGTAGATGACGTGCTCATTATTGAGCTGCCAGCACGCCTCGATGCCGCCGGCGTTGCCGCGATCGAACAAGATTTGGCGGCCGCGATTACAAACCACGGCGGTAAAGTATTGGCCGATATGACCGCAGTGACCTTTGTCGCCAGCTTGGCGTTGCGCATGCTGCTGAGCAATCTGCGCGCTGTGCAACCGTTAGGGGGGGATGTGCGCTTGTGCGGGTTGCAACCGCAGATCGCCGAAATCTTCCGTAAGAGCCGCTTTGATACGCTCTTCAAGATTTACCCCGACCGCGAAGCGGCGCTGGCGTCATACCGCGATCGGTAAGGTGCGATGCAATGGGGCGAGACAGCTCTCGCCCCGCTGGTTATGCCGATCGCTCGTTCACCAGCATCATGGCCATTGCGGCTGCCGACACCGCCAGTAAGACCAAGGCCGGCGCCGCGGCTTGGGTAAACATCGCTTCGCTGGTGGCGCTCCAGATCATTGTAGCAAGGGTCGGGAAGCCGGTCGGGCTGAGCAGCAACGTGGTCGGCAATTCCTTGATCGAGGTGAGGAAGACCAGCGCTGCTGCCGAGAGGAGGCCGGGAGTCATCAACGGAAAGGTGACGCCGGCAAAGACGGCAAGCGGCGAGCGACCCAGCGAGCGGGCGGCATCTTCGACCCGCGGGTTCATCTGCTGCAATGTGGTGCGGAGGCTACCGATCGCCTGCGGCAAGAAGCGGATAGCCAATCCGAACAACAGCATCGGCAGAGTTTGGTACAGCCACGGCGCATAGTTGGCGCCGAAGAAGACGAGCGCCAGCGCAACGACAATCCCGGGCAGCGCGTAGCCGGTGTACGCAGCGGCATCGAGGATGCGGCTCAGCCGGGAGGGAAAGCGGGCCGCCAGTAGCGCAATCGGAATGGCGGCCACAACCGACAGCGCCGCTGCACCGCCGGCAGCGAGCAGGGAATTGGCCATAGGTCGCCAGAGCACATCGAGCGTCTGCCCATTGAGCAAGCCGCGGATCAACCAGTAGCTAAGCGCCAACAGCGGCATCCCGATGCCGAGCAAAGTCAACAAGGCGGCGTATAGCGCCGCTAGCCAGCGCCACGGCCCAATGTCAGCCAGCCGGCGTGGGCGAGCCACGGCGCAGGTGGTGCGGCTCATGCTAGGCCGGCCACGGATAAGCTGCTCGATCCCGATCAGGCTGAGTGTCAGCCCAATCAAGACGAGGGCCAACAGGGCGGCGCCGCTGCGATCAAACGATCCGCGATACTGCACGTAAATCGAACGGGTGAAGGTCTCGAACTGCAAGAGTGACACCGCGCCGAAATCGCTCAAACTGTAGAGTGCAGCCAGCAGTGCGCCAATCGCAATCGCCGGGCGCACTTGCGGCAAGAGAATGCGCCAAAAGACGCGCCACGGGCTATCGCCCATGCTGCGGGCAGCATCTTCCACTGCCGGATCACACCGTTGCAACGCTGCGCGCGTATTCAGCAACACATACGGATAACTGCTGAGGGTGAGGGCCAAGACGGCGCCGCCGAAGCCATATACCGGCGGCAACCGCTCAACCCCCAACGGCGCGAGCATCTGTTGCAGCAACCCTACCGGCCCTAACACTACAATGATCGCAAAGCCGTTGATATATGACGGCACAGCTAGCGGCAAGGCGGTCGCGATCGCCCAAAAGCGGCGACCGGGAATATCAACGCAGACTGTCAGCCATGCTAACGGTGCTGCGATGAGTACGCTGAGCAGCGCCGTGGCGAGGGCCAGACCGATACTATTCGTCACGACCCGCAGCGTGCGGGGGCGAAGCAAGGCCGCCCATGCATCAGGCCCGGCTTCGAGGGCGCGCACCAGTAAATAGCCGATCGGTAGCAACACGAGTACAACAATGCCGAGACTCAGCCCGATCAAGACCCACGGACGCGCGCGGCGTTGGGGAGTGGCAACGGCTAGTTCAGAGAAGGTGACGCGACGGATCATAGGCTTGGAATGATGGACGCCGCGATCATGCACGATCGCGGCGCATACACACGGTTATAACGCTCCGACATCGCGCAGCAATTGCAAGGTGCTTTGCAAATCGCGCAGTTGATTAAGATCGATAGCAGGTGTTTGAATTTCCGACAGCGGCTTCAGGCGTGGATCAGGTTGCACATTACCGGCTAGGGGGTACTCGAAGGTCTTTTCTGAGAAGTATCGCTGACCTTCGGTTGAGAGCATGTAGTCAATCAGACGCTGTGCCGCCGAGGGGTTCTTCGCCGTCTTGAGAATGCCAACGCCGGCAATGTTGATCAACGCGCCAACGTCGCCATCGGCGGGGTAATAGTTGGCTGCCGCTAACGTATTGCCCGACTGGCTCTGCAATTGGTAGAGATAGTAGTGATTGACGAAGCCAACGTCAATCTCGCCAGCAGCAACTGCTTGCACGATTGCCGCATTCTTCTCGTAGGTCTTGACCTCGTTGGCGATCATCCCTTCCAGCCACCGCCGGGTCGCCTCTTCGCCCAACTGTATCCGCATCGCGGTGACAAACGCTTGGAACGAGCCATTAGTCGGCGCCCAACCAACCCGACCCCGCCACTGCGGATCGACAAAACCGGTGATCGAACGCGGCAAATCGGCCTCGGTCAGCTTATTGGTATTGTAGACCACTACGCGGGCGCGGCCACTGATGCCAACCCACAAGCCATCAGACGAGCGGAAGCGCGGTTCCACCTGATTGAGCGTTTCGGCAGGCAAGGGGGCCAGCATGCCGGCAGCCGCCAACGCGCCGAGCGCGCCAGCATCTTGGGCAAAGAAGAGGTCGGCGGGACTATTGGCGCCCTCTTCGAGGATGGTAGCCACCAACTCAGCGGTATCGCCATAGCGCACTTCAACTTGAATGCCGGTAGTTTGAGTGAATTGGGCAAAGAACGGCCCAACGAGGCTTTCGCTGCGGCCGGAATAGACGACAATCTTGGCTGGCGTATCAGTTGGTGCAGACGCTTGGGTGGGCGTGCTAACAGTTTGATTCCCACAGGCGGCCAATGTGGATGCCGCCAATGTCAACAGCGCGAACAGGCGCAGAAAGCGATTCACGGTTTCTCTCCTCGACTACGTCGATTCTTCGTGACAACGACCACAACCTTGCGCAAGGTTGACGTTAGTATATCCTAACCTTTTCCGAAGGTCAAGCTAATTTACGAACATTTTGGTTGAGATATTTAGAAAAAGGTTGTGAAATAGGTGGGCAAGCGCGGGGGCTACGTCCACAGCCGGTCGAGCGTCTCAAGCAACAATTGGCTATGGCGGCTCAGATCGGCAAGGGCGATATGCTCATCGGGGGCGAACAGCGCACTGATCGCCGGCGTCAAGCCGAGGCTAACGGTAGGGATAGGCTGGCCGCCGGTGAGCAGGCTGAGCGGCGCCACATAGGGGCCAGCTGGTACTATTGGGAGGGGACGTTCGCACACAGTGGCACCGATCGCTGCGACTCGGCTTACGATCGGATGATCAGTGGCAGTAATCCAAGGCGGATAACCGCCGGGCAATCGTTCAAGGACGAGATCAGCAAACCCTTTATCGTCAAGATGGCGGCGTACTAACTCATAGATAGCATCAGGCTGCTGGCCCGGCACTAATTGGAGATCGAGCAGGGCCGAGGCGAGGGCAGGGATGACCGGCGTGTCGCTATGAGGTTCAACGGTCAATGAACTGACATTACAGGTTGGGAGTGTTACTTCTGTGCGGCTGAGAGCCGCGCCGTCGATTCCAAACAAAAACTGGTCGATCTGCCATGCTTCCCGGCGCGCGGCGGCGGCCAGTTGTAATTGGCGAATCGCGGCATTATCAGCGCGGGAAGGGCCTTCAACCGCATCGTAGAAGCCCTCGATGCGCACATCTTCATCATCACCCTTCAGGGCGGCAAGCGCCCAGATCAGGCGCCAGAGCGGATTCGCGACGCTGGTGGCAAAGCCGGCGGGTAACGGATAAGCTGGGCCGCGGGCAGTCAAGCGTAATCGGAGCCAGCCCTTGCTGCCGCTCGTGCAGATTGGCGTGCCGTGCGCGTCGCGATCACCGATGCTGGCCAATACCGCATCGCATCGCACCAGATCGGTGTGGGCTGGCAATGCTTCAGCTAATCCCGGACTGCCAATTGTGGCGGCGCCCTCGATGACAAGAGTCACACCGCACGGCAACCTGCCTTCACGTTGCACAATCGCTTGCAAGGCGGCGAGGTGGGCAGCGAGCGCTCCCTTGCCGCCGGCGACGCCACGCCCGAATATCTTGCCGTCGCGTTCGGAGATAGCGAACGGTTCGTGCGACCAGTAGCGCCAAGGGCCGGTTGGCGGCGTATCATAGTGATGGTAGAGCAACAGCGTTTGGGGGCGTCGGCCAGAGCGGTGGGCAATAATCACCGGCGCCGCGCTAGTCGTGGCGATGCGCACATGCATACCGAGCATGCGAATGAAGAGCGCGATCTGTTCAGCCGCAGCGCGCAACTCTTCGATATGCCCAGTCGTTGATGGCAACCGGCAAATGTGGTGCAGCACATGCACGAGCTGTTCAGTTGATGGCGGTGCGTGAACAGTCACCCAGATTGCTCCCGTTGTAGTGCAACATCGGTATTTGGTGAACGAATTATAACACGGGGTTTACTCCAGAGAGGGTTAAGGCCATGCTAGAATAAAGTGCGAAATGTCACATTATTCTTGCAATCCGCGACAGCCGGTCGCGGCTGGAGGTTATGGCATGGATTCCCGGTACCGCGCATTTGTGAATTTTGCATGGCTGAATGTTGGCTACAACCTGCTGGTGATTATGTGGGGCGCATTTGTGCGTGCTACTGGTTCGGGCGCCGGTTGTGGCGATCACTGGCCGCTGTGTGATGGGCAAGTTATTCCACGCGCACCGGACACGGCACAGATGATCGAGTTTTCGCATCGGGTTACAAGTGGAATTGCTCTCTTGCTTGCAGTTGCATTGCTCGTTTGGGCCTTACGCTTGTTTGCAGCCGGGCATCCGGCACGGCGGGCGGCAATTGCCACGATGGTCTTTATGGTTGTAGAGGCGCTAATTGGCGCGGCATTAGTGCTCTTCCAATTAGTGGCACATGATGCCTCACTGACCCGGGCGCTGTCACTCGGTCTGCACCTGATTAACACCTTCTTGCTGATTGGCGCGATGGCATTAACCGCATGGTACGCTAGCGGTAAGCCAGCGCCTGAATTGCGCGGCAAAGGGGGGTTGCTTGGCATATTGATCGCTGCGCTAATTGGCACGGCGCTGGTTGGTTCAAGCGGCGCAGTGACTGCGCTGGGTGATACACTCTTGCAGTTGGGCGTGTTGCCCGGCGGCGTATCGCAATCGATCAACCGTGACAGTCACCCCCTCGTCTGGATGCGCATTATCCACCCGGTGCTAGGCACGCTGGTGGGTTTAGCAATGATTACCTTGGCTCAGCGCGCTGTGCGCTACGATCCTGCTCCGTCCACGCGGCGGCTAGCATGGGCTACTGCTGCCATCTTTGTCGGTCAAATTTTTCTTGGTGTGGTAAACGTTCTGCTCAAAGCACCGGTGTGGATGCAGTTGGTGCATCTGCTCTTCGCCGATCTAGCTTGGTTAGCGCTGGTTTTGCTCAGTGCGACGTTGCTAGCGCGGCCAGCGACAGTGACTGTGCCGCATGCGCCGGTCGTTTCCGGGTCGCCGGCCCGTTAGCCGGTTTGGCATGCGATGGGTTGTAGTTTGGCCTATTGCACAACGGGACTAGGGTCATCTTGTGCGCTAAGCGGCGCTATGGTATAACCAATAACGAAGGGTCATCCTCACCTCATCGCTCTCTTGCATAGGAGGCCCGCGAATGGCGCTGCATGGATCGTTAGAGCAGGTATCATTGCGCGAGCTAATCGATCTCGCGACCTATAGCTCACTCACCGGATCGCTCGATATCGTTGGCGAGCGATCCGGTCGTATCTTTCTCTTTAATGGCCAAATCTACCATATTGAATGCGAAGGGCAGATTGGCGTCGAGGCGCTTGGGATACTGCTCAATGTGCAGAAAGGGATGTTCAACGTCACAAGTGGCGCGCGCAGCGAGCAGCAGTCAGTGTGGGGCGATCTCGAGACGTTGCTGCGCAATGCCGAACGCACAGCGTTACGCTGGCGCCGGCTGTGGCATCAGGTGCCTTCGCTACATTTGACGCCGGTACTGGCAATGCCGCGGGAAGTGGCGAAAGAGCGTGCGAAGGTAACGGAGCATCTGCTCATTGATGCGATCGATGGGCGCAAGCGAGTGGGCGAGATTGCGGCTGAGTTGCACTGGCAGGCAATTGATGTGGTTGAAGGCATCGACCATCTGGTAGCGCAACAGATTGTGCGGCTCGAAGCAGTGCCACTGGCGCCGCACGATCCTGTGCCAGAGGCGCAACCGCAACCGGCACCGCCGGCAATCCCCGCTATTGACCGGCTATTAGCGATTTTGCGGTCGTGATCTCAATTAAGATGGCGTAGGGTGGTAGGGGCGCAGCTATGCTGCGCCCCTACTGTGCGTTATACTATATGCATTCGCCAATACGCAAAACGATGGGGGTTGCGATGGAAGTGACTCTGCCTACCGGCGTGCAAATACGCTACGATGATGTGGGGAGCGGGCAGCCGGTCGTGTTGTTGCATGCGTTTCCACTAAGTGCGGCGCTCTGGCGCGCGCAATTGACTGCGCTCACCGATCGGTTTCGTATGATTGCGCCCGATCTGCGCGGGTTTGGCGGTTCGCCACCCGCACCTCTACCGCAATCGCTTGACGATTATGCCGATGATGTGCTTGCCTTGCTCGATGCATTACAGATTGAACGGGCGATCATCGGCGGGCTATCAATGGGTGGCTACATCGCGTTTGCCTTGCTCCGCCGGGCGTCTGAGCGGATCAGTGGCTTGTTGCTGGCCGATACCCGTGCGACTGCCGATAGTGATGCAACCCGCGCGACCCGCGCCGCTAACGCTGAGATTGCGTTGCGCGAGGGTAGTGCGGCGTTAGCGGAACGATTGCTGCCGAATCTGCTAGCGTCGCAAGCGAGCGAGGCGCTGCGGGCCGAATTATTGGCCATTGCCGCCGCTAATCCGCCTGCGGGAGTGGCTGCGGCATTGCATGCGATGGCGGCGCGCCCTGACTCAACGCCGCTCTTGAGCCAGATCCGCGTGCCAACGACCGTGGTGGTCGGTGCGGAAGACACGCTGACCCCGCCGAGCGAGGCGCGGGTGATGCACGAAGCGATTGCCGGCAGCCGGTTTGTCGTGATTCCCGGCGCCGGCCATCTCAGCGCAATCGAGCGTCCGGCTGAATTTAATCTGGCGCTGGTTGAGCTGGTGATGCAGGTGGCTGCAACCAATACGAAAGAATAGGCGTCACCACTCTTGGCAGTGGGCCGCCGGCCCAGAGATTTCCTGCCCAAACAATCGCAGCGGCGCATGCGCCGCTGCGGTTCTGCTGCACAAAGTGTCTTAGTTCTGGGTCGTTTCTCGCCGCTCGCGGATACGGGCCGCCTTGCCGGTACGACCGCGCAAGTAGTACAGCTTGGCCCGGCGAACCTTGCCGCGCCGAATAACCTTGATTGAATCGATACGTGGCGCGTGGAGCAGGAAGGTACGCTCGACACCGATCCCGTGTGACGCAATCCGGCGCACGGTAAAGTTCTCATTGATGCCCTCGCCGCGCCGGCGAATGACGACCCCCTCAAAATCTTGCACTCGTTCGCGGTTGCCTTCAACCACTTTGACGCCGACTCGCACCGTGTCACCGACGCGAAATTCGGGAATGTCGGTGCGGTATTGGCGCCGGCCCAATTCTTCGAGTAATTGCTGCGACACGGCGTCGCTCCTTTCGGATCGTGCCGGCAGGCGCCCGCATGGCAGCGGGACTGCACGGCGTGCTAACACACAAATTTGGCAGGCGGATGGTTTGCCGCCTGCCAGACCGGCTCTGTTCCGCTGCTGATTATACCATAGCCGTGGTATGTCGGCAAGCGGCGAGCGTATCTCAGCGGTACGTAGCTGCGGTGTATGGGCGAGGCAGCTAGAATTGATTTTGTTAATGCGCCAAGCCGTGCTATAGTTCGGTACGTAGCTGCGGTGTATGGGTGAGGCAGCTAGAATGGCGACGCTCGATGCTGCGCCGAAGAGTGAGGTCTATGGCGATGGCGTGAATAACGCGAGGCGTGTCTTCCGTGCCCAAGACGACGAAGGCTGTGTCAACACCGGTGCGACGTTCTGCCCTGCGGCACCACGATGGGTATGATGATCACAGTTATGGCATAAATGCATTGCTATTCTTTTGTATATTCACTCCTAAACTGCTAAACTACAAGGCATATTGCCGCGTATAACAATCTTCTAGGCTGGGGGGCAGTGATTGAGGAGGAGCGAACAGTGACATCAGAGTTAACGATCACAATGGAATCGGTGACGCCGCTGTTTTTGGGCGGGGCAAACCCGCGCGGTGCGCCGGAGCTGCGGCCGCCGAGTTTTCGCGGGGCGATGCGGTATTGGCTGCGGGCAGCGCTGGGAGGGGTCTGTGGTGACGATGAAGCTGGGTTGTCTGTAGCGCGCGAAGCTGAGGCGCGTGTTTTCGGCAGCACAGACGAGCAATGCGGTGGGGCATCGAGTATCACTCTTCGGGTCAAAGGCGACTTGTCTAAGCCAGAAGAGTATCAGCGTGCCCCGGCCGTGTGTGTAGAGAAAAACGGCGAAAGGTTACGCCAACCTACTGGCCGCGATTACCTGTACTGGTCTATGCCGGGCTTCGGAGGGGAGCCTAACCGGAAATATTACCCGGCGGGTTATAAATTCTCTCTGAACTTGAGTGTACGACCGGGTGTTATTGATGGCAGAGCAGTATTTCAGCAGGCCATAGGTGCGTTATGGCTACTCGTTCAATTAGGGGGTATTGGATCACGATCACGGCGCACAGCCGGTAGTCTGAGCGTGGTTGAACCATTGGCCGTAGAGGGCTTGTCGTTCGCTTTGCATTCAAGCGATTCAAGCGGGATCGTTCAGGAACTGAAAGAAGGCTTAAACAACGTACGGAGGCTGTTCCAAGAGCATATTAGCCCAAGGAGATTGGCACAGCCAGCCGAATTTGATGTCTTGCACTCAGGCGTGTGCAAGGTCTGGGTCTTGGGCATCTGGCCTTCCTCTCAGCAAGCCGTCGAGGCGATCGGTGCGGCTATGCGCGATTTTCGCACCTATCGTGAACCTGACCATTCACAAGTGGCAAAGTGGCTTAGTGGCACGACAATTCCAACGGTTGAACGGGCTGTCTTCGGCTTGCCCCTTCCATTTCGCTATTCCAACAACGGCCCGAAAGGCGTCGTTCAAGGACGAACCAAACCAAAAGAGCAAGCCATTGATCGGCGAGCTTCACCTTTGTGGCTTAAGATCTCCAAAACGCAGACAGGGGCCTTCGTTGGTATAGCCACTCTATTCAAGTCGCGCTTCTTGCCTGAGGGTGAGAAACTACATGAACAGAATGAAAAGGGCCTTCCATTACCTCTGCCGTCGAGTTATGCCCTGATTGAGCAGTTCATAAAGGAAGGATTTTCTGCGCAGGAGGTTACTTTTGACTGACGCCGTCCTCATCTTCACCTTCAGCCCGGTGCAGTCCTTCATCGCCGAGGCGCGGCGGGCGGCAGACCTGTACGTGGGCAGCCGCATTCTGTCTGAGCTGGCAAAAGCGGCGGCGCAGGCCATCGGCGCAGTCAACCTAGTCTATCCCGCTTCGCTCAACGGCAGCGTGCCCAACGTGATCGTCGCGCGCGTGCCGGCCGTCGAGGCGAAGCAGATCGCCGAACGCGCAGAGCAGGCGCTGCGCAAAACGTGGAGCGAAATCAGCCAGACAGCGCACAATCAATTCGCCGCTTGGAAATTCACCGATTCAGTGTTTGACGCTATCTGGAAACGGCAGGCCAATCACCTGTGGGAGGTCTTTTGGGCCGCCGCTGAGGAGGAGACGTCCGGCTACCGCGACGCCTACGAGCGGGCGCGCGCCGCGCTCGACGCGGTGAAGCGCAGCCGGCTCTTCGCGGCCTGCGACGAACCCGGCATTAAGGACACCCTCTCCGGCCGGCGCGAGGCGCTGCACCAGCATGGACAGACGCACTTCGCGCAGGTCAAGGGTTTCTGGGCGCAAGTGGGGAAGCGCACGACCGCTGCCAAACTCCGCCCCGACGGCCGCGAGCGGCTGGACGCCATCGGCGCGACCAAGCGTTTTTGCGATCTCGCCAGCCAGCAGTTCCCCTCCACCAGCACTATCGCTGCGTTAGACTTCATCGAACACGCCAAGCAAGTGGCGGCAGAAGCACTACACACTTACCGCGATGTCGTCGCCCCGCTTGGCGTCTACCGCGTGTGCGACGATGACGATTGGCCCTACGACGGCGACCTGCTGTTCGAGGAGACGCTGACACCAGAGCGTCTGAAGGACAGCTACGGCATTCACCAACCTGACAAGCAAGCGCTAGAAAAGGCGTGCCAAGCGCTTAAGGCATTGCACAACGCCGCAGGCGGCGCGCCCTCGCCGTACTATGCCGTGCTGGTGCTGGACGGCGACAGCATGGGCAAGCGCATTAGCGCGTGCTTGGGGCAGGACGATCCGAAAGGCGCCCACGCCAAGCTGAGCCAATCGCTCGATGCCTTCGCGCAACAAGTTCAAAGCATTGTCCCTAAGGACTGCCTGATCTACAACGGCGGCGACGATGTGCTGGCCTTCCTGCCGCTGAGCTGGGCGCTCGACACAGCGCATAAGCTGGCGCAAGCCTTCGAGCAAGTCGCCC
>NZ_CALLJH010000058.1:0-18359 GCF_938091255.1 uncultured Chloroflexus sp. | reverse complement strand
GGCGCGGGTGGGCGGCTCGGCGCGGGTGGGCGGCTCGGCGCGGGCGGGCGGCTCGGCGCGGGTGGCCTTGGCTGGCGGCAATGACGGCATTGGAATCGCCACTTCCACCTCGCCACCCAACACCGCCAGCAGCCAATCCATGTCAACGCGGGCCAGCGGCTCGAATAGCGGATCGGTGCGTTGATCGAGGGCAATATCGTAAGCCAGTGGCAAAATGGTCTCAAGCTGCTCGTATAGCCATTCAGCCAAGCCGTTCCCATTCGGTTGGGCATCAACAAAATACAGATGCTGCGTGGCCGGATCGTAAGCGGTCACGCAATCTTCCAGCCGGGCCAGCGTGCGCAGCGCGATCGCAGCGACACACGACCATCCTGCCAATTGGCCAGTAACATTCAGCGGCTGAGTGAGGCGCACCCAAATCGCCGGACTATTCCATTGTTGGGTAATCGGTTCTGGCAACGCGCGTTCTTGAGCCGGGTTCCGCCCAACCTGCTCGCGGTAGGCGTAGGTCGTCTCTTCGATCGTGACCCGTCCCCAACCTACGTGCGGCCCTCTACCGACGCGCGCGCGCCGCAGTTCGCGCTGCGCCCATTCGTCCCGAATCCGTACCTGACAGCGGCGCAGCGGCAGAGTGCGCCGGCCAGCGTGGGCAGCCAGCGTCACTGTGCCATGCTCGTCGTCGCGCGCGATAACCTGTTGCCCGCCGCACAATGGTGGCAGCGCGGCAGCCGGGTGTGCCCAGCGACCGGCAATGGACGGATCAACTATCCCGGTCTCACGCCCTTGCTCATCAAGGAGATGGAGCGGTTCCATGCCGGCGGCATGCAGGGCAAGGGGAATATACGGATCGCTCTGTGTGCCCGGCAACCAGATTGGCGTCCGATCAGGCAGGCGATAGAGATACTGCTGAGTTGCGAGCCGTTCAACCATAGCCGTAAGTTGCCACTGTTGGATCTCATCGTCGCGCAATGGTTGCTCACTGGCAGCGCAGACCAGATGGAGCGCGGCGACAAACGGGTTCAGCGGCGCGGGCGGCCATACCGGTGGTTGCAGCAACGGCCACGTGGCCATATCGGTCACCGCCAGCCGTTGCAGGGCCGGTTCGCTGATCCCGCGTCCCAACAGCAGAATCACAAGTGCAGCCCCGCTGTCGAGCGCAGCCTGAAGCGCAGCGCCGGTCAGAGTGCTAGTCACGATCTGCACATGCGCCGGGAGCGGGCTAGTGCCGGCGCTAAACCGCTCGGAGGCAACGGTTGACCGCACGTGACCGATCTCGTAGGGGGTGGCGACCACTTGCACGCTAGCGCCAGCCGCTAAGAAGGTGTCAGCCAGCCGCGTGATCTCGCTTTGGCGATCGCCATCGCTCTGCCAAAGCGCTAACGTTGTAGCTGGATGGGGGAGATCGCTGGCTAGTGTGACCCGCCATTCGCGCCCGCTGAGTAGGTGCAGCGCCGCTTCAGCGTTGCTGACCGGCGCGACTGTGCCGCCGAGCGCAAGCGGGTGCGGCGTGAGCCGGCTGGCGCGGAGCAGAATCATACTGAGGTGGCCGGCGGCAATGCCGTAATAGGTGTGGAGATCGGCGATGGCGATGAAACGCAACTGGCGCCAGAAGTAGCGCCATGCCCGGTCATGAAAGCGGAGCAGCGAGCCGTGCAATTCGGGCAGGGTTGTAACGACCAGCCGGGCCGCCGGCGCAGCGCGGCGCTTCGCTCCGTTGGTAGCAACAATCGGTATGGCAGGCTGGCAAAAACGCGCGAGCGCAGCAGCTTCGCGCTCGTGGAGCACAGCTTGATCAGCGTCGGGCGCGATCAATAGTGCTGTAGCCTGCGGTTCATTCCGCAGTAAATCCAACGCCAACAGATGCAAACTAGCCCGACTGAGCGTGCCGCTAGCGGTAATAGCAAACGGCGCGCCGCGCCGGAGGGCGGCCAGCGCGATCGATTGCGCTTGAAAAAACGGGGTGCCAATTGCGCGCACCCATGCCTCATTTAGTGCCTGATCGACCGGCAGATGGCTGATGCGCGCGCCGTCAGCGGCGGGGATCCGGCGCAGCGCGATGAGCGGCGATGGCGATCGCCCGGATCGTTCAGCCAGCGTTTGCAGAATGTCGATCAGGTCGCTCATAGACTCTCGATTTCAGTACTCCCGCCTCTTCCGCAGTGGCGCAGTATGCTTTCTCTCCACTCGCAAGAACGCGAGGGCAGACTAACGCTATGATAATGTACTTTACCGGTTCCTTGGCAGTCTGTAAACTTCAAGTTTGAATACGTTGCTCACAAATAGTGCAAGCCTTCTGCATTGGACGTTGGTTGTGTCATTAGGTAGGCATTCTGCACCCGCAGTAATCTCACGTTTGCGCGCGCATCAGTGCGAACAGATTCGTTCCCGCAGTCGCAGAAGATTGCTTCGCCGCCTGCCGGCGGATCGCACTGGCAAGCGATGAGCATGGTATACTCCTGCCGGTTCCATCGACAATGAGGTGATTCAATGCGTTCACGCTGGTTGCGAGTTAACGGGTACCAATTGCACTGGATCGAAGCCGGGCGCGGGTCGGCAGTGTTGCTGTTGCACGGCTTTGCCGGCTCGTGCGCCGATTGGGAACCGACGGTGGCCTGGCTAGCCGATCATGGTTACCGGGCGTTGGCGGTCGATGCCTTAGGGTTTGGACGTTCAGAGAAGCCGGTTCATGCGCCATACGGGCTTGAGTTGCAGAGCGATCTCTATGCGGGGTTGCTGGCGGCGCTTGGCATTGAACGGGCAACGCTTGTGGCCCATTCGATGGGCGGCAAATATGCGCTGGCGACGGCCATTCGCCATCCTGATCGGGTGGCGCGGTTGGCGTTGGTAGCAACTGATGGCTTTGTCGAGCCATCGCCGCTAACGATTATCGGGGGCTGGCCGGTAATTGGCGAGACGATCCTCTGGCTGTCGGCGCACCCGGCAGTAGTGCGCGCGTTCTTGTCGGCAGCCTTTCACAACCCTGTGCCACACGTGAACGCTGAACTGATCGAACGTGGGCGCGAGGCGATTAGCGGTGCGGCCAACCGGCGCGCACTCACGGCGCTAAGCCGGCGGTATGCGGCGACTGATTTGACCCTGACCGGCTTGCGCGCGCGGTTGCATGAAATTCACGCGCCTACCTTGCTTGTCTGGGGCGCACAGGATCGGGTCTTTTCGCTTCGGTATGCCGAAACAGCTCGCCGTGAAATCCCCGGCGCTCAACTTGTTGTGATCCCACAGTGTGGTCATTTTCCGCATATCGAAGCGGCGCGCGCTTTTCGTGGCCTCTTGAGTGGATTTTTAGCCCCGCTGTAGGTCTTTTTGGCGCCGTTTGCTCCTCTGTTGAAGTGTATCTATTAGTAGAAACATTACGGAGGAGCGATCGTATGAAGCAGCTCGATGTCTGTCAGGTAAAGCGCCCCTATACGACCCATCTGGTTCCCGCTTCGGCATGTGTTGACTATACCGAGCCTACCGACCGTCCGTGCATCGGTGATCTATTGGTGGCCGAGGTGCTGAGTTTAGGTAAGCATTCCACCATTGAATCAACTACCGGACAGATCATCAATATTTTCCCCGGTGATATCTTGATTGGCGCTTTTGGCAATCGCTACGCCACCGGCCAGTACGAAGGGTACGTGCCGACGCAGTGGCCTGAAACGTGTGATCTGCTTTCAATTGGCGGCGTATGTGGCGAAGTGGTTTCGGCGCACAGTTCAATGGCTGCTCCGACGCTCCTGCGTATGCTAGGGGCGCTGTGCCGCGCCGATAGGCGCCCGCTTAATCTGTGCTCATTTGCGCTGCCGGCGCCATCGATTGCCGGTCAGCGGACAAACGATCCTAGTTGTCGGTACGGCGATGAACTCTGGCAAGACGACGACAGGCGGGACGCTCGCACAGGCGTTGTCGCGGGCTGGTTGCCGCGTTGCGGTCGTCAAGATTACCGGCACGGCAGTCGGTAAGGACGGTCGCTTCTTTATGAGCTGTGGCGCGTCGCCAGTGTTCGATTTTACCACCTGCGGCTTCCTGTCTACCTATATGCCCAGCGAAGCCGAGTTGTGATGAAGGGTGCTGGTGGTGTCAGCGGATGCAGTCGCTTGATCAGCGCACGCAACTGTTCTGGTGGCGTGCGGTTGGTTGGAAACATGCGGGCCAGTGCAAAGAGCCGAACCAACCGCTGCAATAGGATCTGTTTCATAGTGGTGTGAGCGTTAGGTTACATAACAAGTTCACTCTAGCATCGAATAACGATGAACTTCAACAACAACATATTCATCGCATCCGTTATGCTTCAACTTTTGATAGGAGATTGAGGATGACAACCCCAATAATGATGAAACTAATCCCAATCATTGCCCACATATCAAGGGTTTGACCGTATAACACCCATGCAATGGCTGTGATCAAGACAATGCCAATGCCTGACCAGATCGCATACGCAATACCGACCGGAATGGCTTCGAGCGCCAGCGACATCATGTAAAACGAAATAGCATAACCGGCAACCACAATAATCGATGGTAGTAAACGGGTAAAACCAGCGCTAGCCTTGAGGGCTGAGGTGGCGATCACTTCTGTCAAAATGGCCATCATCAGAAACAGCCAGTATTTCATACGTCTATGCCCCTTGTTCAGAGTCGGGTTTGAGAGACACAAAACTAGAGTATGCACGCGCTCATAGGCACGGTGGGCCACAGCGGGAGAGTGAAATCGGTCGAATGGAGAGGACCCCGTTCAAGCGAGGTGAACTTAATCGGGGGCGGCAGGTTTGGTCAATACCCTGTCTAACAGTGGATTGGGGAAGCGGCGTGCAATGGTGATCGCGCAGAAGCTCTCGGCGAGGTCGGGCAAATTGGCATACTCGACCAGCATCCCGTTGTCGAGTTCATCTTTGACCACGATCGGCGGCATTACCGATAAGCCGCTGTGTTCGCGCGCCATCAACCGCAGCATGGCCATGTCGTCAGCCTCAGCAACAATCCACGGTTCAATACCTAAACGGTGCATTAGAGCATCAAAACCGGCGCGCACCGTCGATTCAGGCGAAGGCACGACGAGCGGCTCGGTACGCAGCAACACGTCGAGCGGTTTCTGGTACCGTTCAGCGCGCGGATGGCCGATCAACCCTACCGGTTGCGTGTCGATCACGTGAATGATCCACGGCGCGTCTTGATCGCGGGGAGGCGCTACATCCGATAGCACCACGTCGAGATCGTACAACCTGAGGCTATTGAGGAGGTCGTCAAGAGTGCCTGAGCGGATAATCACCTTGACGTTGAGATCGATCAGCAGCGGGCGCAGAAAGCGCACCTGAAAATTGCGCGAGAGGGTTGATAGTGCGCCGACGCGCAACACCTTTTGCCGGGTTTCGGCCAAGCGGCCAAAGGTGCCGAGCAGTTCGTCGCCTTTGGCGAAGATCGCGTCGGCAAAGTCGAGCGCAATGTGGCCGGCTTCAGTCAGTACGAGCCGGCGGCCTACTCGCTCGAACAGCGGTTGGCCTAGATAATCTTCGAGCGCGCTGATCTGCATCGAGAGCGCCGATTGGGCGATGTTGTGTTTGCGCGCAGCGCGGGTGAGGTTGCCTTCGTGGGCCACGATCCAGAAATACCGCAGATGATGATAATTTAACATAACGTTCCATTATACCCACCGTAGAGCCGCACGGACGTGCGGCTGCTGCCCTGCGTTGCCATAGATGCGGTGCGGCGCAGGCTGTGCGGCTGCTGCCCTGCGTTGCCATAGATGCGGTGCGGCGGCTATGCGTTCCCCTCCATCCACCACCAGTATGCCAGATTGCTCGTTTTGATGCAATGATGCGCTTAGTCTTTTGTTCTTTAAATACGAACAAATTATACAGAAACATATATTTTTCTGATTGAATAGCCCATGCTACTATCCAACTATCGACCAATCACACAAGGAGGGTTCGACAGTATGGAAGGGATGTTGGCGCTTTTGGGTTATCTTGCACCGCTGTCGCTGACAGTTGTGGCGCTGTGGGCGGCACTCGACCGGTTGCGTTCGGTTGAGCTAGTGTTTCAGGTTGGGCGGGTGGTGAGCATTGGTGCGTTCGGCTTGATGCTCACATTAGGGATCGTGGTCTTGACCACTGGCCCGCAGGTAAGCCCGTTGATCGGGATTGGCGAGGTGGGGCTGTCGCTGCGCCTCGATGCACTCAGTGTGATGATGTCGTGGTTGGTGACGTTGCTGGGCGCGTTGTTGATCCAGTTTAGCCGCAACTATCTCGATGGCGATCCGCGTCAGAAGGTCTTTTTCATCCGGTTATATCTGACGGTCAGCGCCGTTTTGCTGATGGTGCTGGCCGGCAATCTCTGGCAGTTGGTGGTGGCGTGGATCGCGATGAGCCTTGCCCTGCATGAGCTGCTGGTGTTTTACCCTGACCGGCCACGCGCGATTCGGGCGGCGCGCAAGAAGTTTATTGTGGCCCGTGTTGGTGATGTGGCGCTGATTAGCGCAGCGGTGTTGATAGCGCAAGCGTTTGGTACCACCGATCTCGGCCAGATCCGTAACGCGACAAGCGCGGCGTTGGCGTCCGGCGCGATCCCGGCGGGCGCTGCAACAGCCGCTATCTTGATCGTGATCGCGGCGGCGCTCAAGTCGGCGATGTTCCCCTTTCACGGCTGGTTGCTCGAGGTGATGGAGACGCCGACGCCGGTGTCGGCCCTGCTGCACGCCGGTCTGCTCAATGCCGGTATCTTCTTGGTGGTGCGGTTTGGTGAACTGGTCTTCTTGTCTACGCCGGCGGTGATGTTGCTCATCGTGCTTGGCGGCTTTACTGCCCTCTTCGCCTCGTCGGCGATGATTACCCAGAGTAGCGTTAAGGTTTCGTTGGCCTACTCAAGCGCGGCCCACATGGGCTTTATGTTGATGCTGTGCGGCTTTGGTGCGCATACGGTGGCGATTATGCACCTAATTGCCCACTCGTGCTACAAGGCCCACGCTTTTCTCTCGTCGGGCAGCATTATTGAGTATGTGCGCAATACCGGCGCACAGAAACTGGATAAGGCGCCGAATCCGCTGGCGTTGCTGGTGAATATGGCGGTTGCAGGAGCGATGTTTGTAGGGGTGGCGACTGCCATTGGGATCGACATTACCAAGCGACCGGGTGAGTCGGCGATGATCACGATCTTTATGGCGGCTGTTGCCTACCTGTTGGTCAAGGGCAACACTGGCAAAGCGCCGCTCTATGTCGTTGCGCGCACGATGGGGATGGCGGCGTTGGTGACTGTTGCCTTCTTCGTCCTTGAAGTGATTGCCGAGGTGTTGCTCGGCGGGGCGGTGGTGGTCTATCCGGCGCTGAGCATGCCGGTGATGATGATGGTGATCGGCGCGGTAATTGTCTTTGTTGCGGTGATGATGTTCAGCGCCTTCTTGCCGGCGTTCGCTAATCTCCCAGCGTGGCGCGCGTTCTATGTCCATCTCAAGCATGGCTTCTACGCCAATGCGCTGTTTGATCGGGCGCTCGATGCCTTCCGGTTGGCGCGGTGATGGCGTAAGACACGGATACGCACGGGCCTGATGGCACCCAGATAGATACGGATTGGATCGGACACGGATAGATACGGGCCTGACAGCCCACGTGATGTGATAGAGGAGTCAATCCAATGTATGGAGGAAGCGCCAATGACTCTGGTTGAGACCAATATCCAACTGCAAGTTATCGCTGCGCCGAGCCGGGAGCTGACTGCGGAAGCGATCATCGCAGCCGCCAAGCGGGCCGAACAGCGAATTGCGCCACTATGGCCGCTGCGCTACTTTGTTGCCGTTAATCCGTATTTGGGCTTGATCGATCACTCATTTGCGGATGCGGCCCAACTGTTGGCGCGACGGGCCGGCGCCAAGATGACTGCGCCGCGCTCGTTTTACGCCGAGGCGATTCAGAGTGGGCGCATCACCGATGATGATTTGGCGGCGGCGATTGCATCTGGCGTGCCGTTCCCCGGCGCGCCGGCGACGGTGGCGGCGTTGAAGGCGTTTGCCTTCAGCCGCGCGCCGGAGCCGTTGATCGAGACTCTGCCTACCGTGGCTGATGTCGCTGCTAAGCTGACCGGTACGCCGTGGGCTGATATTGTCACCGACTCGATTTCAAACTGGGCCGGTGCCTATTTTGATCTGGGCCAGTCGTATTGGCGCTCACCGTGGGCCAATCTGCCGGCATTCGCGGCGTGGCGGGCCGAAGCCGCCTTCGACCGCACGCCGTTGGTACGAGGTGCGCGCGCGTTCCAGCGCGTGTTGCGGGAAATGCCTAAGACCGCGCCGGAGACGATCGTGGCTGCCGTTGAGTTGTTGCAGATCCCGGCCAATGGTCTTGAGGCCTACTGCCATCGCCTTTTGCTGTCAATCCACGGTTGGGCCGGCTATGCCCGCTATCTGCGCTGGAATGCCGAACTCTACGGCGGTCAAGACCAGACCTTGACCGATTTGCTGGCGATCCGGTTGGTGTGGGAAGTAGCGTTGTGGCGCAGCTTTGCCCGCGCCGGTTTGGCCGAGGCGTGGCAGCAGCGCAGAGGTGCATTGGAGCATGATCAGGGAGATGAAGCGGCTAAGCGGGCGCTTGGCGGCGATCTTTTGCTACAACGCGCCTTCGAGCATGCGTATCGGCGCCAGTTGTTCGCTCGTCTTGGTGCGCCGGCACCGGCGGTTGCCGCAACCCGTAAGCGCGCGCAAGCCGCCTTCTGCATCGACGTGCGCTCAGAGGTCTTTCGTCGCGCACTGGAAACGGTGACGGACGAGGTTGAGACGATTGGGTTTGCCGGGTTCTTTGGCTTCCCAATTGAATACATCCCGCTGGCTGAGACGCAGGGCGGTGCGCAGTGCCCGGTCTTGTTAACGCCGCAGTTCGTGATTGCCGAGTCGGTCGATGGGCAAACATCGACTGAGGTTGAAGCTGCTATTGCCAAGCGCGCAATGAACCAGCGCGTAGCCAAGGCGTGGCGGATGTTCAAGTTTGGCCCGGTCTCGTGCTTCGGCTTCGTCGGGCCGGTCGGCTTGGCCTATCTGCGCAAGCTGCTGCTCGACACGCTCGGCATCACCCGTCCGGTGCCGCATCCGGCGACGTTTGGCCTTGATGCGGCAACGCGCGCACGGGTTAAGCCGAGTCTCGCACCGCATACGATCAATGGCCGCCGTGTTGGTATGACAATCGACCAACAGATTGCTGCCGCTGAAGGTGCGCTCAAGGCAATGTCGCTGACCAGTCATTTTGCCCGTCTCGTGCTGTTGGCCGGCCATGGGTCAACGACCGTGAATAACCCGCATGCGACCGGTCTTGATTGCGGTGCGTGCGGTGGTCATACCGGCGAAGCCAATGTGCGGGTTGCAGTGCAGATTCTGAATAATGCGGCGGTGCGGGCCGGTCTGCGTGAGCGCGGGATCGCCATTCCTGATGATACCGTGTTCCTCGCTGGTTTACACGACACAACCACCGATGACGTGACGATCTTTGATGAAACGGATGTTCCTGCCACTCATGCCGATGATCTCAAGCGCCTGAAGGCCGACTTAGCCGCTGCTGGTCGGTTGGCGCGCACCGAGCGCGCTGCGTTGTTGAGGATTGATGCTCAGGCCAATGTCGATCGGGCGGTTCGCCGGCGTAGCAAAGATTGGTCGCAAGTGCGACCAGAATGGGGGTTGGCTGGTTGTGCTGCATTCATTGCTGCGCCACGTGAGCGCACTGCGGGGGTGAAGCTGGACGGGCGCTCATTCTTGCACAACTACGACTGGCGGCAGGATGAGGGCTTTGGTGTGCTAGAGTTGATCATCACTGCACCCATGATCGTGGCGAGCTGGATCAACCTGCAATACTACGGTTCGACGGTCGATAACCGGGTTTTCGGTAGTGGTAACAAGACGTTGCATAACGTGGTCGGTACGCTCGGTGTGCTTGAAGGCAACGCTGGCGACCTGCGGGTCGGGCTGCCGTGGCAGTCGGTTCACGACGGCGAGAAGTATGTCCACGAACCGGTGCGCTTGCACGTGCTGATTGAAGCGCCGCTTGATGCGATGACCGCGATTATTGCCAAGCACGAGCATGTCCGTCAGTTGCTCGACCACGGCTGGCTATACCTGTTTGCGATGAACGAAGCCGGCAAGGTGACGCACCAGTACGTTGGCGGGTTGCAGTGGCAGGCCTGTTAATTATGCTCTCACATCGGATGGCGGTGCAGCACATCATCGGCCTCGTGCTGCACCGCGATCCTCGCCTGCTCAGGCCACCGGCACCTCATCGGCCCGTTGCGCTACGGTAATCGTCGGTGCCGTTTCTCCCGGCGGCAGCAGGGCAATGCTTAACACCTCATCGAGTGTCTCAACCGGGATGAAGGTCATGTCGGCACTAACGGCGGGCGGCAGATCGTCGAGGTCGAGCATATTGCGCTTGGGTAAGATGATGGTGCGGATGCCGGCCCGGTGCGCGCCGAGTGCCTTCTCTTTGATGCCGCCGATCGGTAATACCCGTCCGCGCAGCGAAATTTCACCCGTCATCGCGAGGTCGTCGCGCACCAGTCTACCGGTGGCGGCTGAAGCCAACGCTGTCGCCATCGTAATCCCCGCCGAAGGGCCATCTTTCGGCACCGCTCCTGCCGGCACGTGAATGTGGATGGCGTGAGTCTCGAAGAAATCCGGTTCGATGCCGAGCGAGCGGGCACGCGAACGGACGTAGGTCAGCGCGGCTTCGGCGCTCTCGCGCATAATATCGCCGAGCTGGCCGGTTATCCGCAGCTCCTTCTTCCCTTCGACGGCACTCGCCTCGACAAAGATAATATCGCCGCCGACCGGCGTCCAGACCAGCCCGATTGCCACGCCGGGTTGGTCAAGCCGCTCGCGGGTCTCGTTGGTGAAGCGAGGCCGGCCCAACGCCGTGCGCACAAAGGCGGCATCGACCACGAACGGCAAGCTGGTTTGATCAATCTCGCCTTCGCTGAGGCGGCGGGCGACTTTGCGCAGCACTGCGCCGATTGAGCGTTCGAGATTGCGCACGCCGGCTTCACGGGTGTATTCGTTGATGATGCAGCGCAGCGCCTCTTCACTCACTGCCGCCTCTTCGGGGCGCAAGCCGTTGGCGCGCAACTGGCGCGGTACCAGATGACGCTGCGCGATCTGCACCTTGTCGTCTTCGATATAGCCCGATAGCTCAATTACCTCCATCCGGTCACGTAACGCTGGCGGTACCGTATCCCACGTGTTAGCAGTAGCGAGAAACAGCACCCGCGAGAGATCGAACGGCAGATTAAGATAATGATCGGTAAAGGTGTGGTTCTGTTCCGGGTCGAGCACCTCGAGCAACGCGGCTGCCGGATCGCCACGGTAATCCATGCCGAGCTTATCAATTTCATCGAGCAAGATCACCGGGTCAGCCGTACCGGCCCGGCGCAGCTCTTGGATGATCCGGCCCGGTTGCGAACCGATGTAGGTGCGGCGGAAGCCGCGCAGCTCAGCTTCGTCACGCACGCCACCCAAACTCATGCGCACGAAACTGCGCCCCAAAGCGCGAGCAATGCTCTGGCCGAGGCTGGTCTTGCCGACGCCGGGAGGGCCAACGAACGCGAGGATCGGCTCGCGGTTGGCGCGCAAGTTTTCTTCCCCCAACAGCGCGCGGCGCTGCTTGACCGCCAAATATTCGAGGATGCGCTCTTTGACCTTCTGCAAGCCGTGATGGTCTTCATCGAGCACCTGCCGAGCATAGGCGATGTCAATCGGCTGGCCAGTATAGGTGTTCCACGGTAATTCGGCCAACCACTCAAGGTAAGTACGTACCATCTGATATTCCGGCGAGCTGGCGTTAATCCGGGCCAGCCGACTCAGCTCGCGATCTGCCTCTTTACGTGCCACCTCGGGCAGGTTAGCGGCGGCTAGCTTCTGGCGCAGATCGTCCAGCTCAGCCGCTTCGCTTGTATCTTCCCCCAACTCCTTTTGGATCGCCTTCAACTGCTGGCGCAGATAAAACTCGCGCTGCTGCTTGGCTGCGCTCTCTTGCACCTCTTGGCGCAGGCGGGCCTGCACTTCGAGCAGCGCGAACTGTTTGCGGTAGAATTCACGCACTTTGCGTAGTCGTTCGACCACATCGAACGTTTCGAGTAATTCTTGCCGCTCAGCTAAGGTGTAGTCAGGTGAATAACCGGTATTGTCGGCCAGATGGCCGGGATCATCAATCGAGCGCACAAAGTTGCGAATTTCTTGCGTTACGCCGGGGCGCAATTCAAGCACGGCGTCGATAGCGGCATGCACCTCGACCATCAATTGTTCGAGTTCAGGGGTGCGCTCGAAGACATCGGGTCGGCGGGTGAAGCTGAAGCGGAGGTAAGGCGTAGTCTGGGTTGCTTCAACTAGTTCGGCCCGCACCAACCCGCGCACGACTACGCCGGTTGCGCCGTTCGGCAGAGTGCCGAGTTGTTCGATACGAGCGACAACGCCAACCCGGAAGAGTTGTTCGGTAATTGGTGCATCGGCTGATGCATCAGGCCGGCGAGTCGCTAGCAACACCTTGCGCCCCTCACGCGCGGCAGCTTCAGCCGCCGCCGCCCCTAGCTCATCGAGGGTTACGCTCACCACGGTATAGGGAAAGACCACTGCCCCTTCGAGCGGAATCAGCGGCAGCGTCTCTGGTGTTTCTGCGCTCGATTGTTCGTGCAGTGTCTCATCACTCATAGTGTGTCTCCCGATTGGTAAGCGGAACAAATATTCCGCGCTATTGGTATTGTGAAACTCGATGGGAAACCTGTCAACGGGAGTAGAAAAGTTCTAGTAAAAATCTAACAGAGAGGCAGAGGGGTGAAGATGCAGAGTGCCTAAAGGTGGCAACAGGAGCTAAACGCGAAGGCGCGAGAATGCTAAGGAACGCAGGAGGCATTGCCTCTGGAGCCGTTCTACCAACTCTTGCGCTTTTTGCGCCCTTCGCGCCTTCGCGTTCTTTGGGTTTCACGCTATCGGCAAGCGCCGCTTGCGTTCTCCGGTTAGGGCGAATACGGCGTTCGCCACTGCTGCGGCGATTGGCCCCATCGGCGGTTCGCCGCCGCCAAAGGGTTGGTCGCCACTGCGCAGAATCTGCACCGCTACTTCCGGCGCGTCGGCGATGGTCAGCAGCGGGTAGCGATCGAAGTTGCCGGCGTCGATTCGGCCCTCGCTGATGGTGACCTGCTCGAACAGAGTGGCGCTCAGGCCCATCATGATCCCGCCTTCGGTTTGGGCGGCCAACCCGTCGGGGTTAATCGCTAGACCGGGATCGACTGCGGCCCACACCCGATAGACCCGCAGTTTGTCGCCTTCGTACCCGACTTCGGCGATGTGGGCTGCCACCGTGTTCATATCCACGCTGCACGCGATCCCGCGCGCCCGGCCCGCCGGCGCCGGTTGACCCCAACCGGCCATCTCGGCCACGGCTAGCAGCGTTGCGCGGAAGCGTTGGCCCAGTTCGCTTTCCGGCAGGTGGCGCAGCCGGAATTCGAGCGGATCGCTGCCGGCAGCATGCGCTAGTTCGTCAATAAAGCTTTCCACTGCAAAGACGTTCGCCAGTAGCCCAAGCCCGCGCCATGGCCCGGTCGGTACCGGTAGATCGACCGTCTGTGACGTAACAAGCAGATTGGGAATGGCGTAGACCAACCGTGCTCCTCGCCACGCGCCGAAGTCGCTGCCCAGCAGCCAGCGCAGCGGTGCGGGAATGAAATCGAAGAGGACACTGCCGCTAGCGTGACGCTGTTCAAGCGCGATGATGTTGCCTTGGGCGTCTAGTGCAGCCCGAAAGGCGGCGTAGGTCGGCGGGCGCAAGTAGCTGTGGCGAAACTCCTCGGTGCGCGTCCAGCCAACGTGTACCGGTTTGCCCACTGCCGCCGAGAGGATGGCGGCTTCGTTGGCGGCGGTGATCAACAGTTTGCGTCCAAATCCGCCGCCGAGATAGGTGGGTGTGACTTCGACCGTGTCGGCTGGCCGGCCCAACGTCGCAGCAATCGATTCGGCCACCTGCACCGGCGATTGGGTGCTGACCCATGCCCTTACCCGGTCAGGTTGGACATCAACCAGCGCTGCTTGCGGTTCAAGATTAGCATGGGCGGCCAGCGGTGTCTGGTAGACCGCTTCGACGAGGCGTGCGCTATGCATGGCTGCTGCGGGGTCGCCGTGCTGCTGAATCGGAGTTCCCGATCTGGCCTGCGCTGCCAGTCGCTCTTCGAGATCGTGGTGAGTAAACGGTGGTGGTAGTTCCCATTCGAGATCAAGATCATTCAGCGCAGCGTAAGCAGTGAGGCGCGACTCGGCTACTACTCCGGCAACACCGTCGCGAATGACAACCTGTACCACGCCACGCCGCTCGAGCGCCGTGCCGGGTGCAGCCCGGCGCAGTTTCGCGCCAAGTCGTGGCGGACGGGCCACGGCGCCGTAGAGCATACCTTCGACGCGAGCATCGTAACCATAGATCGCCGCGCCGCGCACTTTAGCCGGCAAATCGAGCCTTGACACCGGCTGGCCGATGATTCGCCATCGATCAGGCGGAGTCAGTGGTGCAGCCTCTTCCGGCGCTTGCCATTCACGCGGTTGCGCTGCCAACTCACCAAACCCGATCCGGCGAGCCGGATTGGCCGGATCGATCACGAAGCCCTGCTCGATTTCAGCCTGAGCAATGCCAAGCTGTTCGGCCCCAGCAGCGCGCAACATCTCGCGCAAGGTGGCTGCCGTCTCGCGGATAATAGGAAAGAGACCCATCATCGAGTACGAGGCGCTGGTGCCGGCAGGATCGCGCACCGGCCCGATTGAACTGCTCTGCGTCACGCTGATCTGTTCCCAAGCTATCCCCAACTCTTCGGCGGCCAGTTGGGCCAGCGCAGTATGGACACCTTGGCCCATTTCTACCTTCGGCATCGCCATCACTACCCGGCCATTAGGCTGGATCGCAAACCAGATTGCTGGCTCTTTGGGAAACGATGCCGGCGGCCCAGTGCCGTCGCCAAGCAGATCGGCCAATGCCAGCCGCGCTGCCGGCAAACCCAGCGTCGCACCGAGCGCCAAGCCACCGCCTACGATTCCCAACCCGATCAGAAAGCCGCGCCGAGTCATGCGCCAGCGTTGCGTGCGAGCGTCGCGCTTCATGCTGCGCCCTCCTTTATCAATTCGGCGGCCCGCCGTACTGCTCGTGCAATGCGCGCGTATGCGCCGCAGCGGCAGTAGTTATAACGCATCGCCGCGATCATTTCATCGTGGGTCGGGTTGGGATTATTGGCGAGCAAAGCCGCGGCGGTCATCATCTGCCCGCTCATACACCAGCCGCACTGTGGCACTTGCAACTCGAGAAAGGCCTGCTGCACTGGATGCAGTCGCTCACCTTCCGCTAATCCCTCGATCGTCGTAATATGCGCACCGGCCAGCGTTGTGATCATCGTCTGGCAACTGCGGGTGGCGACGCCATTGATATGCACGGTACATGCGCCACAAATGCCGGCGCCGCATCCAAACTTTGTTCCGGTTAAGCCTAACTCGTCGCGTAACACGTAAAGCAGGGGCCGCACCGGTTCATCGGCGACGGTATAGGGCTGGCCGTTAATTAGAACTTCCATGAGTGTCCTCTACCTATGCTAGTCAAGACTATATCTGGGCAGGGAAGAGCAAAGTGTGGTGGTCTACAATTAGGTTCTCTTAGAACGTTGGTGCGCACCAAGGAGCCTCTTTTCTTGCTTAATGTGGTACAATTACTGTGCAATACCTGTTCATAGTATACTACCAATAATGAATACTGTACCCATTCTCATCGTTGGCGGTTTTGGAAGCGAACCACAACTCTACAATCCACTCCGCACCTACCTTGGCGAGGTAAGCGGTCGGCCCGTGTTTATTACCCCGATCAATCGGCTTGATTGGGCATGGGTGACGCTGACCGACAGTTACGCCGAGCTGCTGCGCAAACTCGATCGGACGGTTAACGAACTCTTGGCCCGAACTGGGAGTGCGCGGGTGACGTTGGTTGCCCACAGCGCCGGTGGTGTGCTGGCTCGTATCTTTCTCGGTGACCAGCCGTATCGTGGGCGAGTGTACAATGGCCATCAGCGAGTTGATATGCTCATTACGCTTGGCACACCGCAGCGCACAAACCGCGAGGGACGCATCGGCGGTCTCAACCAGATTCGCTGGGCCGAAGAGCGCTACCCGGGCGCATACTGGTCGGACGTATGCTACGTGAGTGTGATCGGGCGTAGTATCTTCGGTGATCCGAATGGCCCGCCTCCTGAACGAGGCGCATACCAAAGTTACCGTCTGATCAGCAGCGAAGGCGCGCAGTGGGGTGATGGCGTTGTACCGCTCGACGACGGCCTGTTGCCCGGTTCATTACAAATCGTCATCCCCGGCTTACGCCACGATCCCCGTCCCGATCGGCTCTGGTACGGTTCTAGCCCAGCCACGGTCGCCGTGTGGTGGCAAGCTGCGGCTGCGTATGCTGCTACCCATACGAGTGTGATCGGCTATAATCAAAGCAAGCTGCCGGTTGGGCTTGCACGCTGACTTGAGCGAGTATGCTTCATCAGTGTGCGGAGCATCTGTGCGTTGACCGGCGCCTACCGTCTTATTATTAGTCTTAAGCGGATCATGTATTCCACGCGACTCCAGTTGGGTACAGGTGTATCCGCGCAAGGGCATGCACAATCTCACTACGCCTTTGCGTGACTACCATAGTGAGGAATCTTATGTTTCGCCGTCTCTTTGGCCGTGCGCAAGATGCTCCCCGCAGCGAAGAAGAAGCTGCCCGCGAAGAAGCGCAGGTTTCGGCATCGCTCGAAAAATCGCGGCAGGGCATTTTTGGTCGGATCGCTAAACTCTTTGCGAGTGACGATCCGATTACCGATCAGTTGTGGGATGAGCTGGAAGAGGCGTTGATTCAAGCTGATGTCGGGCTAGAAACAACCCAGTATCTGGTTAATCGCACGATTGACCGCGTTAATCGCCACGGCGTCAAGAAAGCGCGCGAAGCGCGTGAGATGCTGAAGGCCGAAATGGTGCGCACCTTTGCCGAATATGCTGGCCAGCAGCGGCCCGACGCAAAGCCGTATGTGATCTTGGTCGTTGGTGTGAATGGTGCCGGGAAGACAACCCTGATCGCTAAATTGGCGCACCGCTACAAGAACCGTTTTGGCAAAAAGGTGCTGCTCGCCGCCGGCGATACCTTCCGGGCTGCTGCTACCGAGCAGCTCGAGACGTGGGCCGAACGGGCCGGTGTGCCGTGTGTCAGCCTTGGTCAAGGCGCTGACGCGGCGGCAGTGGTGTATAAGGCGATCGACGCTGCGCTCGAGCAAGATATCGATGTCTTGATCATCGATACCGCTGGCCGTTTGCATGCCAAGTACAACCTCATGCAAGAGTTGGAGAAGATTCGCAACATTATTGCCCGCAAACTGCCCGGTGCGCCCCACGAGACGATTCTCGTGATCGATGCGACTACCGGCCAGAATGGGGTGTTGCAGGCGAAAGCCTTTCTCAAGGCCGCTGGTGTGACCGATGTGGCAGTGACAAAGATGGATGGGACGGCTAAGGGTGGAATAGCGTTTGCGATTGCTCAAGACATCGAGCGGCCAATTCGCTACATCGGCACCGGTGAAAAGCTCGATGACCTCGCCTTATTCGATGCGCAGACCTTCGTCGACGCGCTGTTTGCCGAGCCAAAAACCGTAAAACCTTAAAATTATAAACCCGTAGCAACATAGCGCCGCTGTGTTACTACGGGTTTGCCGTGTTACTGTGTCAGTACGTGCAGGTGACGCTATGTCGGTCGAAATTGTCAAATGCCCATCGTGCAAGCAAAAACTGGCTATCTTTCCGTACATCCCTGTCGGCGGGCAGCTCGTCTGTGCCAATCGCAACTGTGGCGCCAGCATTCGTCTCGTCTCGCGTAAGCCGCTGCGGGTCGAGCTGGTACCGGAAGAAGCAACTTACACCGTCGATTACCGTCCGGAGTCGTATGGTTGATCGGCGGCTGGTTGCCACGCTCTGTCTGCTCGGTTGTGCTGTCTTGCTCGCCGGCTGTCTGCTCATCAGCGGTGAGCAGACAACAGTTTCCTTACAAGGCAGCGCAGCCAACATCCTGACAACCTTCGTCAGCGCCGAGGGCAGCGACGAATACCGGGTGCCGGCCTTGCCGGCCAACACCGAGGCGCAGGCCATTGTTATGCTCGCAGTTGAGTCGGGTGATGTGCAGATCGACCTCATCCAGCCCGACGGCGCGATCTCCTTTGTGCTCGCCAGCCGACCGGGGGCGCAGGTGACGCGCAGTGGCCCGATTCGCAGTGATGCCGAGGGAAAAATTCGCTATCGGATTACGGCCCGCAGTGCGCGTAATGGCGAGATTCAGATCTTCTTGTTGCCGTGAG
>NZ_CALLJH010000057.1:0-22590 GCF_938091255.1 uncultured Chloroflexus sp. | reverse complement strand
TAAGCCATAAACTGGGCGGCGCCCTTCAGCGAGAGCACCTTGGTAATTGCCGCCGTCAGCGTCGTCTTACCGTGGTCGACGTGGCCGATGGTGCCGACGTTAATATGCGGTTTCGTCCGCTCGAATTTCTGCTTGGCCATTGCGTTGTTCCTCCGCGTTTCTGCGCGATCTGCTTATCTTATCCTTATCAGCCGGATGCGGCTTATTCCCGATCAGACCAAACGGCATAAATCGCCGTGGGCAACAAGCGGCGAGTAGTCTGTTCTGGAATAGCCAACTCGCCGGCAGTTACATACCCATGAAATGGCGCCATCGTCTCGGCAAGCAGATTACCGATTGTCAGCGCCGAAATGGTTGTCGCATAAGCGCACACCAACACACCTAACGGTTGCTGGCTGAGCAATGCAGCGCATTGAGCCAGCAATTGCGGCAATTGTTCGTGCAAGCGCCAAATCTCACCATTTGGCCCGCGCCCAAACACCGGCGGGTCGAGCAAAATCAAATCGTAGCGATTTCCACGCCGCAATTCGCGGGCGACAAATTTACCGACATCATCGATCAGCCACCGGATCGGGCGGTCGGTCAGTTCGGCCAGCGCCTGATTCTCTTGCGCCCAACGCACGGCGGGCTTTGAAGCATCGACGTGCGTCACGTGCGCGCCGCAACGGGCGAGATGCAGGCTGCTCAATCCGGTATATCCAAACAACACCAACGCGCGCGGCTGGGTACGGCGCTGCACTTGCCGGGCCAACCATTCCCAATGGGCGCTATGTTCCGGAAAAACGCCCGTATGGCGAAACGGTGTCAAGCGTAGCCAGCAACGCACCCCATTGGCATTAATCGACCATCGTTCGGGCAACGGGCGATGTTGTTGCCATTCACCCGGCCCCTCATCGCCGCGCGTGCGGCGAAAAGTCGCATCAGCCTTCCGCCATTCGGTCGCCGACAAATGCGGCGACCAGATCGCCTGCGTCTCCGGCCGGGCCAATACATACGGGCCAAACCGTTCCAATTTCGCGCCATGGCCTGAATCGATCAACTCATAATCAGACCAAGGCGGCGGCGTCAGCAGGCGTAGTTCCATCTTCGCAGAAAAGGGACGACCGCGCGGGGCGGCCATCCCCGTCCTTCCTCACTAATTTGCGCTGCGCTTCTCGATAATCTCCTTGGCCAATGCATCAGGCAGTGGCTCGTAATGGTCAAACTCCATCGACGAAGTAGCACGCCCCTGCGTTGCCGAGCGGAGATCAGTCATATAGCCAAACATATTGGCCAGCGGCACAAAGGCGCGCACCACCTGCGCATTGCCGCGAGCTTCCATACCTTCGATGCGGCCACGGCGCGAGTTGAAATCACCGATCACGGTACCAAGGAACTCCTCAGGAGTGACCGTCTCGACCTTCATGATCGGCTCGAGCAATTGCGGCTTGCCGCGGCGAACCGCTTCTTTGAGACACATCGAAGCCGCGATCTTAAAGGCCATTTCCGACGAGTCAACCTCGTGGTACGAACCGTCATACAGCGTCGCCTTGATGTCAACCACCGGATAGCCAGCGATCACACCAGTTTGCATCGCCTCGCGCAGGCCTTGCTCGACGGCGGGGATATACTCTTTGGGAATCACACCGCCGACGATCGCATTGACAAACTCGAAGCCACCGCCGGGGGGCAACGGCTCGAACTTAATCTTGACGTGGCCATACTGGCCCTTACCGCCGGTCTGGCGAACAAAGCGGGTCTCGTGATCAACCGGGATGGTGATTGTCTCGCGGTACGAAACCTGCGGCTTGCCCTGATTCGCCTCGACCTTATACTCGCGGCGCATGCGATCGACGATCACCTCAAGGTGCAACTCACCCATGCCCTTGATAATCGTCTGGCCGGTCTCTGGGTCGGTGTAGACACGGAAGGTCGGGTCTTCTTCAGCCAACCGGCTGAGCGCGATCGACATTTTATCTTGGTCAGCCTTGGTCTTCGGCTCGATGGCCAACTCTATCACTGGCTCAGGGAAGCGAATACTCTCAAGCACGATCGGGTGATCGGGATCGCAGATTGTATCGCCGGTATAGGAATTCTTGGGGCCAACCATCGCCGCAATTTCGCCAGCATACACCTCATCGATATCTTCACGATGATTGGCATGCATGCGGAGGAGGCGGCCAAGGCGCTCACGTTGGCCACGGGTCGAGTTGAGGACATACGATCCCTTCTCGATCTTGCCGGCGTAGACGCGGAAGTAGGCCAGCTTACCGACATACGGGTCAGCAACGATCTTAAAGACCAGTGCAGTAAATGGCTCATCGTCGCTGACGCGGCGAGTAATCACCTCAACCCCCTCATCACCCATCACCTGACCGGGCAAGGTACCGGTGATAGCGGGGCGATCAAGCGGCGAAGGCAGGTATTCGATAACAGCATCGAGCAGCTTCTGGACGCCCTTGTTACGGAGGGCCGCACCACAGAGCACCGGCACCAGCTTGCGTTCGATAGTCGCCTTACGTAGACCGCGCTTCAGCTCCTCGACGGTCAACTCTTGGCCTTCGAGGTAAAGCAGCGTCAGCTCATCGTCGGTCTCGGCGATCATCTCGATCAGCTCGTTGCGTGCCTTTTCAGCGGCGGGACGCAGCTCAGCAGGAATCTCCTCTTCGCGGATATCCTTGCCGAGGTCGTCATAATAGATCGTAGCCTTCATCGAGAAGAGGTCGATCGTACCGCGGAACGTATCTTCGACGCCAATAGGCAACTGGACAATCGCCGGCTTTGCGCCGAGGCGATCCTTAATCATCTGCACGCAGCGCTCGAAACTCGCGCCAACGCGATCCATCTTGTTGACGAAGCAGATGCGCGGCACGTTATACTTATCGGCCTGTCGCCAGACCGTTTCCGACTGAGGTTCAACGCCAGCCACGCCGTCGAACACGACGACGCCGCCGTCGAGCACGCGCAGTGATCGTTCCACCTCTACCGTAAAGTCGACGTGGCCGGGAGTATCGATAATGTTGATCCGATACTCAACGCCATTGAGACGCCAAGGGGCAGTCGTCGCTGCGGCGGTGATGGTAATCCCGCGCTCCTGCTCCTGCGGCATCCAGTCCATCGTTGCGGTACCCTCGTGAACCTCGCCGATCTTGTACGTGCGGCCGGTATAAAACAGGATCCGCTCGGTCGTCGTGGTCTTGCCCGCGTCGATATGGGCAATAATGCCGATATTGCGTACCTTGTCGAGTTCGATCTGACGTGGCATACCCGTCACATACTCCTACGTGAGGCGACGCAAGTCGCCGTATCCTCTAAACCGAGACCGGCGCTAGAGCCGGCCATAGTGGGCGAAAGCGCGGTTGGCTTCCGCCATGCGGTGAACATCTTCCTTCCGCTTAATCGTCGCGCCGGTATTGTTATAGGCATCGATCAACTCGGCGGCGAGGCGCTCAACCATTGGCTTACCCGAGCGAGCGCGGGCCGACATCAGCAACCAGCGCATCGCGAGCGAATAGCGGCGGTCGCTCTTAACCTCGACAGGCACCTGATAGGTGGCGCCGCCGACGCGCTTGGGCTTCACCTCGATCGAAGGGCTTGCATTGCGCAGCGCCTGCTCGAAAATTTCCATCTGCGGCTTCTTAAGCCGTTCGGCGGCAAGATCAAGCGCCTGATAGACGATCCGCTCGGCGAGGCTCTTCTTGCCGCGCTCCATGACCTTGTTAATAAACTTCTGAACGAGAACGCTATTGTAGCGCGCATCCGGCGGAACTGGCCGCCGTTCAACCGTACCGCGACGGGGCATACCGCACCTCTCTTACTTCTTACCGCCCTTGCCAGCGGCTGCACCCTTGCCGACCGGCTGATTCTTCTTCGTACCGTACTTGCTGCGACCCTGTTTGCGACCGTTGACACCCTGCGTATCGAGCGTGCCGCGCACGATGTGATAGCGCACACCGGGTAAGTCCTTGACACGGCCGCCGCGGATCAACACTACCGAGTGCTCTTGCAAATTGTGCCCCTCGCCGGGGATGTATGCCGTCACCTCAAGGCCGTTGGAGAGCCGCACGCGGGCGATCTTGCGCAGCGCCGAATTGGGCTTCTTCGGCGTCATGGTCGTCACCTTGGTGCAGACGCCGCGCTTCTGTGGCGATCCGCGGCCGCGAGACAGCTTCCCCTTCAGCGAATTGTAGGTGAAGCGCAGGGCCGGGGCTTTGGTCTTTTTCACCACCGGCTTGCGCGGCTTCCGAACAAGTTGGTTAATGGTCGGCATCTAATGCTCTCCTTTAAACCGGCCTGCGATCAACAAGCTTTTGTAGACAAAATAATAACTGGCCCAGAGATCTGGTCGCAGTATGCCACTGCGCCTTAGAAGTGGGCCGCATGGCGCACAAACATTCTGCTGCGCAATTTCTTCGCAGCAGTATCGGAGTATAGCACTGTCACTAGGCTTTGTCAAACTGGACAACGAATGGGGGAACGGATGAACGAATGTCACGAATGAGCAAATGGGGGAGGGGGCGTAAGGAATTTGGGTGGTTCTGCTGTGCGACGTTGGCTTTGTTTGTAGCCGGATGCGGTATGATGAGAGACGATACACCGCGTCTTAGCAGGAATAGCGATGAGATCAGGCCGGATTGATATTCTGGGGATACCGATTGACGATGTAACCGAGCCGGAGGTGGTGGCGCGGGCAGCGGCGATGATCGAAGCCGGCGGGCCGCACCAGATCTGTACGGTTAATCCGGAGTTTATTATGGAAGCACGGCGTCATCCGGCATTTCGCGCGGTGTTGCAGGCGTCTGATTTGAATACGCCCGATGGTTTTGGCGTGCTGCTCGCAGCGCGCTGGTTGGGCACGCCGTTACGGGGGCGGGTGACCGGAGTGGAGTTGACGCAACGGTTGGCCCAGCTCGCGGCGGAACGCGGCTACCGTATCTTCTTGTTAGGGGCGGGGCCGGGGGTGGCGGAAGCGGCGGCGGCAGTGCTGCTCCAACGCTGGCCGGGGTTGCAGATTGCCGGCTGCTATGCCGGTTCGCCGGCGCCGGAAGCTGATGAGCAGCAGCGCAAGATCATCGCTGCGGCGCGGCCTGATATCTTGCTGGTGGCGTATGGCCATCCGCGCCAA
Source organism: uncultured Chloroflexus sp. (assembly GCF_938091255.1). NCBI lineage: Bacteria > Bacillati > Chloroflexota > Chloroflexia > Chloroflexales > Chloroflexaceae > Chloroflexus > uncultured Chloroflexus sp. Next base: position 17,486 of record NZ_CALLJH010000057.1, on the reverse strand, counting down.
GAGTTGTGGATCGCGCGCAACCAGCCGTTCGTGCAGGTGCCGCTGGCAATGGGTGTAGGCGGGACATTTGATTATCTAGCTGGGCGGGTGCCGCGCGCTCCGCAGGTAATACGCCGGTTGGGCTTGGAGTGGGCCTTCCGCTTGGCGGTGCAACCGGCGCGCTGGCGGCGGATTATCGATGCGGTGCCGGCGTTTGCGTTGGCTGTGCTCTGGCAGGGCCGGCGGGGCAGAGAATCGGGAATGGGGAGTGACGGAGCAGAGAAATAAGATCGATTGCTCGTCGTCACGAGGGTGATCATACATTCAGGAAGCGTGATCTAAACCGTATTGCCGGCGGCGCAAGCCGGCGCTGGAAGCGAGGAGTGCTATGGCGCAGACCACAGCGGAAAAGATTGCAGCGCTGCGCGAGCGGCGCGAACGAGCGCGCAATCAAGACCCGGCGGCAATTGCCCGCCAGCATGAACGTGGCAAGTTGACCGCGCGCGAACGGATTGAGCGTTTGCTTGACCCCGGTTCGTTTGTTGAACTCGATGCTTTTGCCGTTCATCGCACCTCGGCGTTTGGTATGGATCGGCGTAAGCCCTTGGGCGATGGCGTCATTACCGGTCACGGCACAATCGATGGCCGTCCGGTGTGTGTGTTTGCGCAAGATTTTACCGTCTTCGGCGGTTCGCTCGGTGAGGTGTTTGCCGAAAAAATTTGCAAGGTGATGGATCTGGCATTGCGAATGGGAGTGCCTTGTATCGGGATTAACGACAGCGGCGGTGCGCGCATTCAAGAGGGTGTGGTAAGCCTCGGCGGTTATGCCGAAATCTTCTACCGCAATGTGCTCAGTAGTGGCGTCATTCCGCAACTCTCGATCATTGCCGGCCCTTGCGCCGGCGGCGCAGTCTATTCGCCGGCAATGACCGATTTTATTTTTATGGTCAAAAACATCAGCCAGATGTTTATTACCGGGCCTGATGTGATCAAGACAGTAACCGGTGAGGAGGTTGGCTTTGAAGAGTTGGGCGGGGCGATGACCCATAACACGCGCAGCGGCGTGGCCCATTTTGCTGCTGATACCGAAGATGAGTGCTTTGACCAGTTGCGAATGCTGCTGTCATTCTTGCCGGCGAATAATATGGAAGATCCGCCGTACCAGCCGCCAACCGATGATCCAGAGCGGATGGACGAGGAGTTGCAGAGCATTGTTCCCGACAATCCGCGTAAAGCCTACGATATGATCAAAGTGATCGAATCGGTGGTGGACGATGGCTTCTTCTTTGAGGTGCAGCCGGCGTGGGCGAAGAATATTGTGATTGGCTTTGCCCGGCTCGATGGGCACGTGGTTGGCGTTGTCGGCAATCAGCCGCTGCAAATGGCCGGCACGCTCGACATTGACAGTTCGGTCAAAGCAGCGCGGTTTGTGCGATTCTGTGACGCCTTTAATATTCCGCTTGTGACCTTTGTTGATGTACCGGGCTTCTTGCCGGGCACCCAGCAAGAGTACGGAGGGATTATTCGCCACGGCGCGAAGTTGCTTTACGCCTACTGTGAGGCGACGGTGCCGAAGTTGACAGTGATTACGCGCAAGGCATACGGTGGCGCGTATGATGTGATGGCGAGCAAGCATATTCGGGCCGATTTCAACTTCGCGTGGCCGACGGCCGAAATTGCGGTGATGGGAGTTGATGCCGCCGTGCGGATCATCTTCCGCAAAGAGTTGGCTGAAGCCGATGACCCGGCGGCGCGGTTGGCCGAGCTGGTGGAAGATTATCAAAATCGTTTTGCCAACCCGTATGTCGCTGCCGAACGCGGCTATATCGATGCCGTGATCGAACCGCGGGAGACGCGCCCGGCTCTGATTCGCGCGTTGCGCCTAGCCCGCACCAAACGCCAGAGCCTGCCCGCGCGAAAACATGGCAATATTCCGTTATGATGAGTGTGATCGCGGCTTGAGATCTGGTAACACGCTTGTTGATGCCTGTGCTATCATAAATGTGTTGCATCAATATGTAGAGCCGTTGCGAAGCAACGGCTCTATGACCAATTTTGTTGCCTTACAATAACTCTATAATTTGACGCTCGTAAGGTGGGAAAACAGGCATGAGCGATGCCGAGGGCGTGACCGGACAGGTGATTGAACTGCGTCTGCCAAGCCGGCTAGGGTATGAACGGATCGCGATGGATACAGCGGCGGCGCTGGCGCGGCGGATGGGTTTGGCTGATGAGCGGATTGACGCTTTGCGCACTGCCATCGGCGAAGCAGTGACCAATGCTATCGAGCACGGTAACCAAGCCGATGCAGCGATGAAAGTGGTGGTCGTGCTGACCGTGCGCCCCGCTGAGCTGATTATTTGTGTGTCAGATCAGGGGCGGCGGGCGCTAGCGCTTGAACAGACGAAGACGCAGCCTCGTATCGCTGATGCCTTCCAACGCGCTGATAAGGGCGGTTGGGGCATTTGGCTCATGCGTGAATTAATGGATGAAGTAGAATTTACCCTAGCGCCGGGCGGTGGGAATCAGGTGCGAATGGTTGTCCATCTTGAACGCTCGCCGGTTGGTGATCAATAAGCCGGGACATTATGCAAATCATCCTCCCCAGTATTCTCGGCTATGAAGTGATTGCGCGTGACGCAGTGGCTTCATTGGCTCGACGCTGCGGCATTACGCCAGAGCGCGTCGAAGATGTAAAGACGGCGTTGTGCGAAGCGTGTATGAATGCGATCGAACATGGCAATCGATCCGACCCGCAGCGCAAAGTGCAGGTGCTCTGCACTGTGGACGAACAACGTTTGGTGATCGAGGTCTCTGATGAGGGCGGTTCGTTGCCGATGTTGCCGCGCAAGCCGGTTCAGTGGACGTTTGAGCAGCGCGCTTCATTGCGAGGGATGGGTCTGATGCTCATTGTTACGCTCACCGATGAGGTGAGTGTCGTGGCTGATCCGAACGATGGCACGTGTATGCGGCTTGTGTTTTACCGCAATCTGGTAGGGGACAGCGTGAGCGCATCGTGATCTGCCGGATGACGGTGGATGATTGAGGAGCAATCGATGTTAGAAGATGAGTTGACCGTCAATATTCGCCATCGCGATGGTGTGGCGATTATCGATCTGATCGGTGATGTGACGACATTCGCCGAAGAGAAGATTAACGGCGCTTACCGGCAAGTAACGGCGAGGGGCGATCGGTTTATTCTGCTCAACTTTCGCCAAAACGATTATATTAATAGTGCTGGGATTGCCATTCTGATTGGGATTGTCACCGAGGTGAATCAGAATGGGCAGAAGCTGGCGGTCAGTGGGTTGTCGCCTCATTTCCAAAAGATCTTTCGTATGGTCGGTTTGGCGCAATACGCCGAAATCTATCAGACCGAGGAAGATGCGCTCAGCGCGTTCAGGCGCCTAGGAGCAGTGGAATAGCTTTGTTGCACTAGTAGTGTATTTGCTGTTCGTGTTCGCCCTCTCGCCCGAATCGCGAGAGGGTTATTCTGTATTAACGGCCGCGCTAGCGGCAGCTAATTCATCTGGGGTAACGACAGCATTCCCCAACCGCCGCACGACCAACGCCGCCGCGATGTTGGCCAGCGCTGCCGCTGTGCGTCCGCGACAACCGGCAGCCAATGCTAGCGTGGCGACGGCAATAAAGGTATCGCCAGCGCCGGTAGTGTCGAAGACTTCGCTGACCCGGTGGGCAGGTAGTTGTTGGTACGGCTCGTCGTCGCCGATCAGCGCCAACCCTGCCGGGCCGCGAGTGACGATGACCAACCGCGCAGCGAGTGCATGATAGAGACGGGCAATGCCATCCGCCATTGTCGTATCGTCGAGCAAGGGTATACCGAGGGCTGCCGCCGCTTCGGCATCGTTGCAGCGAAAGAGATCGGCGGAGCGGTAGTAGTGCGAATTGCCTTGGGCATCAACGGCAAAGATGACCCCGTGTTGGCGACAGTGATCGCGGATCGCGGTCACCACCCGCGGCGTGAGTAAACCCTGTTGGTAATCGGAACAGATCACTGCGTCAGCAGCCGGTAATTGCTGTTCGAGCGCTGCAATCACTCGATCCTCTTCGGCAGGAGTCAGCGGTCGGCGATCGAGCCGGTCGAGGCGGGCAACTTGCTGGGGCAAGCGGGGCGCGGCGTCGGCCAGAATGCGCGTTTTGCGAGTAGTTATGCGATCGGTGACGACGATCACGCCGCTGTCGTCAATTCCTGCCGCGCGCAGCAGCGCACGCAAATGCGCCCCTTCCTCATCGTTGCCGACAATCGCGATCAGGCTGGCTTGCGAGCCGAGCGCTACCACATTGCGGGCCGGATTGGCCGCCCCGCCAAGGATCGTTTCTCGCCGCAGAAATTCGAGCACGGGAATCGGTGCTTCGCGGGAAAGGCGGGTGGCTTTGCCGTACAGGTATTCGTCGAGGGTGATGTCGCCGACCACGACGATCCGCCGGCCAGCAAGGATGGAAGGGTTCGGTAGATCGTGGTAGGGTGAAGTGTCTGCCATACTCAGGGTTGATGGTTCTGATCCTAGCGATCTCATCTCGGTCTCGGCGTGTAGGTGGGCAGGGGGAGATTGGCAGGTGAAGGTGGCGAATCCTCGGCCCTCTCCCCATTCGAGTTCAGGGGCGGACAGAACGTCTAGTCCGGAACTCGGCCCCTCAGGGCTGGGCTAGAGTTACGAAGCCCGCTGCACGGGCTAATAGTCCTCGCTCTCAGCCCTCTCCCCCACCAGTGGGAGAGGGAGCGCGATGCCGAGCGTTGCGGCATTACACAGCGATTAACACCGTTGCGTTCGCCCAAACGTTCTGTCCGTCCTTCAACCTGTGCGAGAGAGGAGCGCAACGGTGTTAGCGGTTGAAGTGCTGGCTCATCTCTCAGTGTGCTACCCGCTAAGCACAGCCTCGCGGAAGCGTTGCATACCGATCCGGATCTCTTCGCTGCTAGTTGCATACGACAAGCGCAGATAGCCGGGCGCGCCAAAGGCTTCGCCGCCCACGCAGGCAATGTGCGCCTCTTCAAGCAGGTACAGGTTGAGTTCGTCGCTCGTCTTACACACCTTGCCGTTGCGCAGCGGACGGTTGAGCAGCGCGCTGACGTTGGGGAAGACGTAGAACGCGCCGTCGGGCACGGTGCAGGTCACGCCGGGGATTTCGGCCAGCAGTTCGAGAATGAGATCGCGCCGGCGGAGGAACTCGGCAGTCATCGCTGCGACGGTGGCTTCGATCTCCGGGTTGGGTGTGTATGCCGCCAGCGCCGCGTCTTGTGAAATGCTTGAGGTGTGGGTACTAGTGTGGCTTTGGATAGCCTTGATCGCCTCGATGATCGGTTGCGGGCCGGCCACATAACCGACGCGCCAGCCGGTCATTGCGTAAGCTTTGGCAGCGCCGTTGACCACCAGCGTGCGATCGGCTAGATCGGGCGCGATGCGCAACAGGCGGGCATACGGTACATACGAAATCGCATCGTAGATCTCGTCGGTGATGATAATCGCCGAATGATCGCGCAGCACGTCGGCCAAGGCTGCTAACTCCTCAGCACTGTACACCGCGCCGGTTGGGTTTGAGGGTGAATTGAGTACCACGATGCGGGTACGCTCGCTCAGGCTGGCGCGCAGTTGATCGGGTGTCAGCTTGAAGCCGGTCTGCTCGGTTGTTTGGGGCGTGATGGGAGTTGCGCCGGCCAATTTGGCTTGCTCGACATAACTTACCCAATATGGAGCAGGAATCACCGCTTCATCACCTTCATCGCAGAGGGCTTGGAAAGCGAGATAGAGGGCCTCTTTCGCGCCGGTGGTGACGGTCACTTGGTTGATGCCATAGGTTATGCCCTGATCGGCGGTCACGCGAGCGGCCACTGCTTTGCGCAGCTCAAGCGTTCCGCCGGTAGGAGTATAGTGGGTATGGTTGGCATGAATGCCGGCAATGGCAGCCTGCTTGATCGGTTCAGGGGTGTCGAAATCAGGTTCGCCGACGCTGAAAGAGATGACCTTAATGCCGGCGGCGCGCATCTGGGCGACGCGGGCTGTCATGGCGGCGGTGGCCGAGGCTTCCAGCGCGGCGAGGCGGCGGGCAAGGCGATATTCCAGCTTAGCGGACATTGAACGCTCCTGTCTGGTTGGCTCTATGTGGTGCGCACATACCAAATGTTGTAGATACAATTACTGCGATTATACCAGAGACGGGTACAGGTGGCGACGGGCAGCGGCAGGCTGGGGAACAGGGTTGGTTCATCAGGTGTGAAATGCGGTAGTTTGACTGCTGCACTCTGTATTCCGTAGCCGCTGTATCGCGGTTTCTTCAGCCAGCGGTTACGGATCGATCACCTCTGGCATTACTCCATTACGGGCATATTCCTGCACCGCCAAATAGATCGCGCGCGGCGTGCCGTCGGGATGGACAAAATTCCACGCATCGGGGTACGAACGGGTCAGGAAGGGTGTGCTGAATTGCCAGAGGATGGTCGCTTCGAGCCACGGATAGCGCCGCGATTGTTCATAGGTGGCGATCGTCCAACGCAGCCGGTCGGCGGGACGCACCGCGCCGCTCCAGCGCGGATGGTCGTTGTAGCCGCCCTCGGTAATGATGATCCGCTTATCAGCGCCGCCGAGCCGGTCAAGCAGTTCGCGCACCAGCTCGATGCGGCGAAAATTGACTCGATCGAAGGCAGGTGTAGCATCAGGCGGTTCCAGTCCGCCGTAGGCATGCACAGCCCACATGTCGAAAAAGGGAAAGGCGCCAGCATCTGCCAGTGATGCGAGGAATTGCATATCGTCCATGCGCAGTGTGCCGTCTTCGAGGCTGGGGCCGGGCGAGAGCGCGCCGGCAATCACGATTGCCTCAGGCGCGACGGCCTTGATGGCTGGGTAGACATGCTTGAGCAGGTCGGTATACGCGCCGGGGTCAGGCGGGCGTTCACCCCACTCGAAGCGCAGATTTGGTTCATTCCAGATCACAATATGGCGCACGCCTTGCGGCGCGTAGCGCGCAGCGAACGCGGCGGCGAAATTGGCAAAATCGGCAAAGTGATCGCGGTCGAGGTAACGGTCGGTGGTATTGGGCGGGCGGGCCCACGCCGGCACAATGTCGAGCCGGGCGACGACCTGTAACCCCTGTGCGCGGGCGTGGGCAATTACCATATCGGCTCCTACCCAATCAAACCCGTAGCGTGAACGTGGTTGGATATAGGCCCACGGAAAGAGTTCGACGATCCAACGAGCACCCATCTCGTTGACTTGGGCAAAGGTGCGCCGAATGTACGCTTCGTCGCCAATGCCGGTGAGGCGGGTATGAATCCCGATCAGGGGATTAGTTGTTATCACCGTGCGTGGCGGCGGCGGATCGAGCGGGCGGGGCAAGCGTGGGAGCAAGAATTGCCCACTCATGAGCACGGCCAAGGCAAGAGCGAGCAATACGCGGTGAAGCATAGGGCAGGCGTCAGTGAGCGTAACGGTAACGATTGTAGCGCAAACATGTACTTGCATTGTACCATTCTTGGCGTTGATAGGGGTGGGTTGGTATGGTCGCTTATGTCATTGCGAGGGAGTGGCGGCATCTAGCGTAGCTGGATACCGACCGGAGCAATCCCCTGCTCTGGCGGACAAGCTGCCTGAGCATCGTTGTGATTGCAAGGGGGCGCAGCCTCTGAAGCAATCTCCCGCTTTAGCAGGAAGGGACGCTGAGGGGGCGTGTCGCGCTCGTGGGGCAGAGCACCTTTTGCCCATCCGAATCGGTCGCAGTAACATAATGGATTGGCGATAGGTTCATCTTGTGCAAGGGCTGTTCATTTTCCTTGCGCGCCCATGCTAACCGTGCTATAAAGATGTAGGTTGTTCATTTTTGCACATTGAATAGCGACAGGAAGCATACCACTATGCGGATTGTGATTGCAGGCGCCGGCCCAGCCGGTATGGTGGTCGCGCGGACGATGGTCGAGCGTGGTCACGAGGTGATTGTGCTTGAGAAGCGGAACGTGCCCGGCGGTAAGGTGTCGGCATGGCAGGATGCTGATGGCGACTGGATCGAGAGCGGATTGCACGTCTTCTTCGGCGCATACCACAACCTTCTCGCCTTCCTTGAGCGGTATGGCTTGGGTGATACCTTCAATTGGAAGCCAGCCGAGATGATCTTTGCCTCTGAGCGCCATGGGTTGGCCCCAATCCGCTTTGTGCCGTGGCTGCCGACCCCACTCAATGGATTGGCCGGTGTGTTGGCCTTCAAGCCGCTCTCATTGGGCGATAAATTGCGCATGGGCCTAGGGCTGATGCGCGTGATCTTTGGCGATCAGAAGTACGTGGACGAGCAGGATAACGAGACCTACGCTTCGTGGCATCTCCGCCATGGGATGGGCCAGCGTTCGATTGACGAAGTGATGCATACGATGGCGCTGGCGCTCAACTTCCAGCGCGCCGATCGGGTCTCGGCCAAGTTGCCGCTGACGGCGATGCTCCACTTTGCCCACGAGAAAGAAGCGCCGCGCATGGCGTTGGTGAAAGGTTCGCCTGATACCAACATTTGGCGGCCCTTGATTGCACAGATCGAGCGGCTCGGTGGCCGGGTTGAGCTGAATGCGCGGGTGGCGGCGATTGAGTATGACGCTGAGACGAATCAGGTCAGCGGCTTTCGGCTCGATGATGGCCGTCTGATCACCGGCGATGTTTACGTTTCGGCGATGCCGGTGCATAATTTGCGCAAAGTCATCCCGCCAGCGCTGCGCGAGATGCCATATTTTGCGAATTTGAGTCATCTGAAGGGTTCGCCGGTGATTACAATGCAGCTCTTCTTTGACCGGCGCATCGCCGGGGTGGATAACCTGCTGTTTAGCGCCGGTACCCATCTGAGCGTCTACGCTGATATGGCGATGGTGGCGCCGGAGTATCACAAGGGTGAGCACAGCATTATGCAGTTTGTGGTTGCGCCGGCAGCCGAATTGATCAATCTGCCCGATGATGAGCTGGTGCAGTTTGTGATGAGCGAGTTTGTCCGCTTGCACCCAATTGCCCGTGAAGCCAAGCTGCTTAAGCACACGATCGTGCGCATTCCCAACTCGGTGTATCAGGCCTTGCCGGGGGTCGATAAGTACCGGCCTGATCAGGCCACGCCGGTGCGCAACTTCTTCCTTGCCGGCGATTACACGCGCCAGCATTTTCTAGCCTCGATTGAAGGGGCAGTGATCAGCGCCAATCGCTGCATCGAGCGAATTACCGAAGCGCAAGCGCGGGGCGATCTGATGTTGCAACCGCACATTCTCGCCGCAGCCGATTGAGACATCCCGTATACTGATGGTAGCACACGCTCCACCACCCGTCTGCCAGAGGGCGGGTGGTGGATTCGGATTAGCGGTTGTCTATCTGCCAAAGGGCTGCCATGCTCGCTATCAATACCTTACTCAATGGTCATTACCGCATTACCGTCGCGCTCGATGCCTATCCTGATGCCGAGCTGTACCGCGCGATCGATCAGCGTTCATCGCTGCGCGTGTTGATCACAGCTTTACCTCAGCCCAACCAGAACGCAGTGGCAGATGTCTTACGGCTGGCACGTGAGTTGGCGCAAGTCCATATGCCGGGGTTGCTGGCATTGCGTGATTATTTTGCTATCGATCAGGTCTGCTATCTGGTGGCTGACGATCCCGGCGGTGCTGACCTTGAGCGGTTTGCCCGCGAGCGCGGCGCGCCCCTTCCTGAAAGTGAGACGTTAGCGATCGTTGACCGGCTATTGCAGGTGCTCGAACGCTTGCACGCGCATCAGCCGCCGCTCTTGCTCGGCGATGTGCGCACGTGTGATTTCTGGTCGTCACCTGAAGGCGGGTTGAGTCTGGCCCCGTTTGCTTGCGCACGTCACGTTGGCTTTGAAGCTACGCCATACCGGGCGCCTGAACTGTACGATCACGCGGTTGAGCCGGCGCAGGTGAGTGATATTTATGCGATTGGCGCTGTGCTTTACCACTTGCTGACCGGTTGGCCGCCACCGCCGGCTCACCAGCGCCAAGCCGGCGTACCACTCAACGCGCCGCGTGCGCTTAACTCACAGGTGTCGGTGCTGGCCGAGCAGCTTACCCTACGAGCGTTGGAACTAAAGCCGGCTAATCGCTATCAACGGGCAAGCGAGATGCGCAGCGCGCTCGAGACGGTGCGGTTGATGGCCGGGCGACCAATGGGGGCGATGTCCCCGGTTGAGCAGATGGTTGCGGTTGCGCCAACCTCGGCTCCGCCGCCGGTTGCGCCAACCCCGGCTCCGCCGCCGCCGGTTGTACCGGCGCCTTTGCCGCCAGCCCCACCGCCCGTCGCTGCTCCGGCAGGAGCTACCGCAACTGTTGCCGCACCGTCGCGCCCATTCATTAGCACGTCGTGCCTGTTGGCTATCGTGGGTGGCCTTGCTATCATTGCCCTTGGTGTTTGCGTCGTTGTTGCCGTGCTTTTGGGTCTCTATATAACCAATAGTTCGCTATTTAGCTGGATCGGAGGCGCATCAGCGATGGCGCCGACTATGCCGGCCCTGCCTACCCCAACCGCAGCAACGGCGGCAGAGTTGTTGCAGCAGGTCGAAGCGATTACCCAAACTGCCCAGTTGCGCGAAGATGGGCTTGGAGCCGCGGCCTACAGTCCCGATAACCAAGTGGCGGCAGTCGCTGTGGGTGCGGTGGTGCAGTTGCGTAATGCCGAGACGCTGGTGTCGCAGACGACGCTCAATGGCCATACTGGTGATGTCAGTGCGCTTGCGTTTAGTCCCGACGGTGCGATCCTCGCTTCCGGCGCACAAGATGATCCGGTCGTGCGGTTGTGGGATGTACGTAATGGGCGTGAGTTGGCCCAGTTGCGCGGCCACGATGATTGGATTCGCTCGCTGGCGTTTAGCCCCGATGGTCGCCTGCTGGCTTCGGGCAGCGCTGATCGCACCGTGCGTATTTGGGATGTGGCGAGCAGGCAGGCGGTCGTGGTGTTGCGTGGCCATACCGATCTGCTCGGTAATGTCGCGTTTAGCCCTGATGGCCAACGCTTGGCTTCGGCCTCGCGTGATGGGACGGCGCGTTTGTGGGATGTAGCCAGCGGGCGGCAGATTGACGCCTTTCGCTTCAACGCGCCGGTTGAGCCGCAGAGCAATACGCCCTTTTGGTTGACCGGGATCGCTTTTTCTCCCAACGGACGCCAGATTGCGGTTGGTTCGATCAACGGCAACGTCTACCTGCTCGACGCTGCGACCGGCAATGTTCAGCACGAATTGCGCGGACACGACGGCTGGGTGGTTATTCGCGGCGTCGCTTATAGCCCTGATGGCCGCTTGCTGGCCAGCGCCAGTCTCGATGGCAGTGTGCGGTTGTGGAACCCGGCCAACGGCGCTGAGCGCGGGGTGTTACGCCAGCGCGGCTTGCGGCTGCTAGGGTTGAGCTGGAGTCCTGATGGCAAACGGATTCTCGCCTCAAGCGATATGGGTGGTAATTTGGTAGTTTGGGATGTCGATACCACTGAAGTCATCCAGAGCTTTCAGGTCACGCAGGGGGTGGTGACAGGGGTGAGTTATGGGCCAGATGGCAGCCTACTGGCAGCAAGTGGCGCTAATGGCGCGGTGCGGGTGCATGTGTTGGAGAGCGGGCGAACCATAAGCCTTGACGGCGGAGCGGCGACGACGCGCTATATCGAGTTTATTAGCGATACCGAGGTAGTAGCGATTAGCGAAGCCGGCGAAATTGTGACGATCGATCTGATTAATCGCCGGCCCAACGAGCAATTGAGCGGCATGAACGGGTTTCCGCTCAATCTAGCGGTAAGCCCTGATCGAAGCTTGATCGCCGTCGGCAACGAGCGTGGAGAGGTGTACATCTGGGAGACTGCGAGTCGCCAGTATCTCCGCCGGCTAAGTGGGTTAGGCGGGCCGATCTATACCCTTGCCTTTAGCGGGGATGGCGCGTATTTAGCGGCGGCCACCAATCAACCCGCCGATGCGCCGCAGATTGCCGTCTGGGAGATGGCGCGCGGCGGGAATCCGCAGATCCTGCGCGGCCACAATGGCCCGATCACGAGTATTGTTTTTTATAATACCTTCCTGCTTAGTTCCAGCAGCGACGGCTCGTTGCGCGTGCGCGACGTAGCGCGCAACAACGCAGAAGTGTTTCAGATGAGCTTGCCCGCCGATCGCGGTTGGTTGAGCTGTCTGGCGGTGACGCCTGATGGTAACGTGCTCGTTGCCGGCACGATCAGCGGTCATTTGGCATTCTATCGCTTTACCGACGGCAACCTGCTGCGCGAAATCGACCTTGCTGCCGGTGCGGTGCTGGCCGTAGCGATTGCGCCGGACGGTTCACAGTTGGCAGTTAGTACCCGCGATGAGGGGATTTTGCTATTCGATCTGACACCGGTGACATAACACAAGTTGTATCCGCTCAGGTGTCTCTGGGTCGTGGTGAGAGCACCCCCTCCCCGCTTGTCATTGCGAGCCGCCGGAGGTGGCGAAGCAATCCCCTGCGAGCACGAGCGCAACCCGCTCCACGTCTGTGCTCGCGTCCCGCTTGTCATTGCGAGCCGCCGGAGGTGGCGAAGCAATCCCCTGCGAGGACAGGAGATGTGCCTTGCGCGGGATGCCTGTCGCTAGAGTGGGAGATTGCTGTAGAGTCCACTCCCTTGCCCTGACAACAACGCTCAGGCAGGCTGCGCGTAAACACGGGAACTTGCGGCAGTCAGACGACCTCAAGCATCGCTGGAGGCCGCTGCTTGTCCGATCCTAACCTCACGTGTGGAGGAGGTGGGCGACTCCTTCCCCCAGTGGAGGCTGGGGTGGGGGTCATACGCTGCCGCTCTCCGCTTGTCATTGCGCGCCCTTGCTATCCCCAACGAAGCATTCCCCCCTCGCAAGGTGGAGTTGTCTGGTTACCCATTGCTCAAGCTGTTCTACCGCAGCCATCACCCCACCCTCCGAGCGCATCTGTCTGGCGATATCTGCAGCGCGTGCGCGGTGGGTGGGCGATAGCGCCTGCTGTAGTGCTGCGCTGAGCCGTTCAACCGTGAGTTCACCCACCGGCAGCGGGGCCGGATTGGCGCCGGTGAGATGCGCGCGCCATGCCCAAAACGGCTGGTCGGCGGCAAATGGCACGATCACCGCCGGCAGGCCAGCGCGGAGGGCGGCGGCGGTGGTGCCTGCCCCGCCGTGGTGGATCATCGCGGCGGCTTTGGGCAACAACCAGTCGTGGGGAATGTCGCCGGCGAGGTAGATGTAGTCAGGTGTCCATTTCGGCAGCAAATTGCTCCAACCGTGCTGCACGATCCCGCGCTGGCCAGTGCGCCGGAGGGTCTCGATTATGATTGTCGCCATGCGCGGTGCCTCGCGGCTCGCCATACTGCCGAAACTAACCACTACTGGCGGTGGCCCGCTGGCGAGAAAGTTGGCCAGATCGGGTGGTGGTTGCCAGTGTGGCTGATGAAGGTACCATGGGCCGGTTTGCCTGCTTAAGGGTGCTGTTCCCGGCGGCACTAGCGCCTTGCTGTAGGCCAGCAAGAGCGGAATGGCGCGGCCCGGCGCGGCCCATGGCAAGCGCGGCGGGCCGATGTCGGGGTTGAGCTGGCGCAAGATGTGGTAGGTCACACTTTGACTGGCGCGAAAAACGCGATGGGCAAAGACATGGCTTAGCCGCCGCCAGCGGAAATCCATCCGGGTGGTGGGCCACATCAGGTTGGCCAGCTCGGCTGGCGGATCGAAAAAGGGAAACAGATCAACAGCGCATTCGGGAATGCCGTAGTGTTGCGCGTACAGATGGCCGAGGGCGACCGTCAAAAAGGTATGCACAATCAGATCGGCGGATTTGGCTGCATGTCGGATACGGCGCGCTACCTCCGCCCCTAACGGCAGGGCGAACCGGTAGATGATGCTGATCAGGCGCAATGGCCGGCCACGGGCTTCATCGGCAATCTGGCGCGTAAGGTGTTCGATGTCTCCCGGTAGGGGTACGAACGCGATCCGGTGTTCGGCGGCAAGCTGGCTAAAGCGCGCCGGTGCGGCCAAGACTGGCTGGTGGCCGGCAGCGCGCAGCGTCGCTCCCAGTGCGACAAAGGGCTGGACATCACCGCGGCTACCGTATGTGAACATTAAAACGCGCATAGATGATTGATCACTCCGCTTCCATGACCCGCAGATACTCTTGGTCAAATTGCCAGAGCAACCCTTCCGATTGGGCATACGGACCGGGCCGGTAGGCGCGTGAGCTAACCCCTTGCTGCGAGAGTTCGCAGACATGCCAATCTTGCCGGTTTGTCCGATCCCAGAATGTCACTGCGTCGGTGGGGTCAAAATTGGCTGCAGCCATCACTTCCGGTGCAAAGTACCATTCGCAGATGACGGTGGTTGCGTCAGGCCGGGGCGGAATGAGCCGGTGCGCCATCACGTAGTCGGGGTGTAGACTGAGCAACAGGTTGGGAAAAATGGAGTAATAGTAGACACGCCGCTGATCTGCTGCGGCGAGACCGGGCAGCGGCGAGCGGTGGGTGTGGCCGTCGAGAGTCATGCTTTCGTGGGTCAGTTCCATATAGCCGCCCAAGAAGGGGCCGCTGGTTAAATCATTGCGCCCGCTCTGCCACGGCGAGACGGCCACTAGTTCGGGGTGGATAAGCGGGCAATGGTAGCATTCCGAATAGTTAGCAACAATCAGTTTCCAGTTGGCGGTTACCTCGTAGACGATCTGTGCGCCGCGTTGGAGCCGGGCCACATCCCATGCCTGAAACTTGCCGATCAGCGGCGCAAAGGCTTGCGCGAACGGCGTTGGCTGATCAGCCAGTGACACAAACACAAATCCGTCCCATTCGGCGACGGCGGCGCTGATCAAGGGCCAGTCTTCACGCCGAAAATCGGGTGCATCTTGCATATAACGGGCCGTTGCCAGCGAACCATCGAGCCGGTATGTCCAAGCGTGGTACGGGCAGATAATACTCTCGCCGAGCTGGCCGTGCGCTGCGGTGCAGAGTCGCGCCCCGCGATGACGGCAGACGTTATAATAGACGCGGAGTTGCTCGCTCTGATCGCGGAGCAAGATTAAGTTTTCGCCAGCGACCTCGATCAAACGATAATCACCGGCAGCCGGCGCATCGGCGCTGCGTCCAGCGCAGATCCACTGGCGGGCAAAGATACGCTCTTGTTCGCGGGCAAACACTTCCGCCGAGGTGAAGTAAAAACCGGGCAAGGTGTACGCCGGACGATCAAGCGAAGCGCGCATAAAGGTGACCATACCCAAATCCTTTCACATGCGATATAATGCCATTTGAAAAGGAACTTCTATCGATTATCCAGTGGCGAAGGAGGGACGAATGTTCAACCCGTTCAAGCGGAAGGATCAGACGCAATCTGGACCGGAAGGTCGCGTCCCGCCGGGACAATACGTTACCGAGAAGTTTCCGGTGCTGCACTATGGAACTGTCCCTCAGTATACCAATGTTGCCGAACAATGGGATCTGCGCTGCTGGGGTGAATTGGCTGAACCGGCGCGTTTTAGCTTCCGTGAGTTTCGCGCCTTGCCGACCGTTACCATCAAGACTGACATTCATTGCGTGACGCGCTGGAGCAAGCTCGATACGGTGTGGGAAGGCGTTAGCTTCCGCGAGTTCTTGCGCCATATTCCGCCGCTGAAACCGTCGGCCCGTTTCGTGATTGCCCACAGCGAGCAGGGATATACTGCCAATCTGCCGCTCGACGTGTTGCTCGATGATGATGTGCTGTTGGCCTATAAGTATGATGGGCAAGAGCTAACGCCGGAGCACGGCTACCCATTGCGCTTGTTGGTGCCGAAAAAGTACTTCTGGAAGAGCGCGAAATGGTTGCGCGGCTTAGAGTTCCTCGATCACGATCGGCTCGGTTTCTGGGAACGCTACGGCTACAACAACAATGCCGATCCGTGGCGAGAAGAGCGGTATGCCGACGATTGATGACCACGATGAGCGGATTGCGGCGGCGATTGCTGAGCAACAGGCGTTGCGCCAGCGCGTCGTCTTGCGCGATGCGTTTGGCGAGTTGCGTTTGGTGGCCGGCGTTGATGCCGGTTTCGAGCAAGATGGCGCTGTGATCCGCGCCGCAGTAGTGGTGTTGCGTTTCCCTGAGTTGACACCGGTTGATTATGCGCTGGTGCGTCAGCCGGTGACCTTTCCATATGTGCCGGGTCTGCTTGCCTTTCGCGAAGCGCCGGCGATCATGACCGCGCTCGACCGGTTGCGGATGCCGCCCGATCTCGTGATCTGCGACGGGCACGGGATTGCCCATCCCCGCCGGTGCGGGATTGCTTGCCACATCGGGGTGTTGCTCGATTTGCCAACGATTGGGTGTGCCAAGCAACGTCTGATTGGTCGCTTTACCCCGCCCGTACCTGAACGCGGCGCGTGTAGCTCGCTCTCCGATGGTCACGAGCAGATCGGTTGGGTGCTGCGTACGCGCGCCGATGCCCAACCGGTCTTTGTCTCACCCGGCCATCGGGTCAGCCTCGATCGCGCCCCTGAGCTGGTGATGGCCTGCACCACGCGCTTTCGCCTGCCCGAAACCACTCGCTTCGCCCACCGGTTAGCCTCGCACGGCCAGTTGCCGCTCGTTTGAACTAGGAATTTGCAAATTGGCGACAATTTCCGCGCATCTTTCGCCCACTTCGCGCGGTTTCCTTAGTAGAGTGATCAAACTACGGAGGAACTGCCGTGCGTTGGTGGGCAATTATCACAATCTTGCTCGTGCTAGCCGGAACGTGGCTCCAGCCGCTAAAGGCGCAACCGCCGTTGGTGCTGATCAACGAAGTGATGCACAATCCCAGCACTGGCCCAGAATGGGTTGAGCTGTACAATCCCGGCCCGTTGCCGGTCGATCTGAGCGGTTGGCGGATTGATGATGTCACCATTGGCGGCCCGCATACCCTCATCGCTGAGGGAACGGTCATCTCGCCCGGTGGCTTGGTGGTGGTGATATTGACGAGCGCCATCCTCAATAACGGCGATCCTGATCAGGCGCAGTTGAGTAATCGGGTGGGCCAGATCGTTGATCAAAGCCCCTTGACCGTCGTCCCGCGTGATCAAACCATTGCCCGCCAGCCTGATGGCAGCGCCCATTGGCAGATTAGTATGCCGACGCCGGGAGCATGGAATAGCGGGGAACCACCCGCACCCGCCGCGACGGCGACAGAGGCAACGTCCCATCCTAGTACCTTCCCTCCAGAGGAAGACGATCCTGATCCCAGCCCTCTCCCGGCAGAGGAGGATAGCAGCCCCCACCTTACCCCTCCCTCGATCGAGGAGGATGATAATGTGCCGGCGACCGCGACGAGTACGGCGACCGCGACGAGCACGGCGACCGCGACGAGCACGGCGACCGCGACGAGCATGGCGACCGCGACCGCGACCAGCACCGCAACGCCGGTTGCGGCATTTGATCAGGTCATCATCAACGAAATCGCGGCGGCAGGCGAGAATGAGTGGGTCGAAGTCTACAATCGTGGTGCGAACGCGGTTGACCTCAGCGGGTGGGTCTTAGAACGGGTGAGTGCGAGCGGGAGTATGGTGCGC